>NZ_DIPG01000112.1:7085-10159 GCF_002426325.1 Syntrophomonas sp. UBA5494
TAGATGAATATGGCTTTGCCTTTCAAGCGGTCCCGGGTCAACCAGGTGTTCCAGCGGTGGCTGTCATAACTCTCGTTGCGGTTGTCGCCCATCACAAACAGGGCATTTTCGGGGACTACCACCGGGCCAAACTCGTAATCCATCACTTCCTGAAGATAGGGTTCCTCAAGGGGCTGATCATTTATATATACCTTTCCCTTTTTGACCTCTACTTTTTCACCGGGCAGCGCGATGACCCGCTTGATATAATCCCACTTGCTGTGCAGCTCTTCGGGAGGGTCGAATACTATTACATCCCCGCGCTGAGGTTCTTTGAAATGATAGATGAATTTATTGACCATAACCCGGTCCTGAAGCTGTATGGTAGGCAGCATGGAGCCGGAAGGAATGATTCTGCCTTCAATCACAAATGCCCTGAGGATCATGGCCAGGATAAAGGCGATAACTACTATACTCACGGTTTCCTTAATGAAGTTGACGAATTCCTTGTTCATATTCACCTCAACCTTTAAAACTCGTAGATTTTTATCACCATGTTATCTGAATTGTTTTTGTCTTTGCTTAGGCCAAACATGACCTTTTTGTTTTTAAGGCTTTTGTTGAGAAAGTCGATAATGTAGACCATCTCCGGGCTGGAGGGAAAGGACCGGTGGGCGATCAACTCCAGTTTGCCCGGATCGCGCTGTTCTGCGCCGGTTTCGGGTTCTTCAGGCATGGCTGCTCCTTTCTACAATCAGACCACTAAATCTGGTAAAGCCTGTGATGTAAACATACAAAACAATTTTACCTCAAAAAAGGGCGGGAATAAACCATTAAACCATGCTCATGATCACCACGCCCATAAATACGGTTATGGCCAGAGGGATATACAACAGCCTGGCCGCCTCATATGGCGGGATCCCGCGCCTGGCCAGCATATTGCTGATAGGCACGATTATGGGCAAAACGATGACCGTGCCGATGAGCATGAAGTAAAGCTCTTGAGGAGAGCCATACCGGTCCACCTCACCGCGGAAATTATAGTGCATGGGCATCTGGTCGACGGTTTGGGCGAGATGGTTGATATAGGCCGCCATTGCAACCAGAGCCATTAAGTTCAGGAAAATGAGCAGAATCCCGCTCCCGGTCTGCCAGATATGAGGCCTTTTTACCGCAGGAGGCCGGTCATCAGAGCCTGACGGCGGATTCCAGTAAAGTTTGACCTTTTCCATGAAGCGTTTATTATCCTGTGGAGAAATGTAATAGTTGAAATCAGAGGTTTCAATCTTGATAATATTCTTCAACTCGGTAGCATATACGATGGCCAGCTTCTTCTCCCGGCGCTCGCTGAAATAACCGCTGTAAGAGCCGGGCCATTCATTTCCCGCCAGGCGCGTCAGACCGACCCGCTCTTTGACCTCCAGGGCGAGTATGTCTTGATAAGGAATGAGTATCTTTTTGAAGCCATAGTTTATGGTTATGCCCGCCCGCTCTACTTCATAGGTCAGGCTGCGGGTGGAACGGATGGCATAGTAGATGTAGCCTGTAAGGCCCCCCATAGTGATAACTATCAGCCCGAAGAGGACTTTTTGCGGGAGCTGATAGGTCAGCCAAATCACCCCGCCGGAGACCGCCAACATGAATCCCAGGAAGATCCAGTCCCAGGAATGCTGTACCTCACGCGTTTTATTCAGCATTACGCTCCCTCCTCATTAAAGCTACGCTGACAAATGCCAATTCTCTCACCCGATTTCTGCTTATATGACCCGAACCTCTTCCGGGACGGCGAAGAAATAGATGTAGCCTTCCTTCACCGCCTGCCCGCTGATGGCCTCCAGTGCCCGGCAGTAGGCTTCTACCTGGGTGCGGTATTGTTCGATCAGACCCAGGCGGTTCTGCGGGGTGATGCGGTCGGTCTTGTAATCCACCACCACCAGTCCGCCTTCCTCCTCAAAGTAGAGGTCGATAACCCCCTGCAAAAGCAGCTTCTCCCGCGGGGCCGGGGAGTCCTCCAGGATCTGTCCGGCTTCCACCAGCTGGTTGAAACCGACCTCGCGGAATACCCGCCGGGCCTGCAAGATGCGCTGGCCCAGGGCGGAAGCAAAGAACTCCATGATCTTACGGGAATCTATACTGGCGGCCTCCACAGCGGTGAGCATATCCTTTTTCACCATGGTATCCAGCTGGGCCTGCAGTCCGACTTGACTGACGTGCTTAAAATCCAGCTGCTGCAATACATAATGCATGATGCTGCCTCGCTGGGAGGCGGTCAGGGCCAGGGGCCGGGCCTGCTCCGGGCGGCTCATAAACAGCGGCCTTTTATTTAAGGCAGGGACGACGCTGTGAAATTCTTCCTCCCCGGGCTTAGCGGCTTTGGTCAGCTGGGTGACGGTCAGTTTGGAGGGCAGCCGGGCAGCTTGCTCATAAGGATAGCGCCAGCTTAAACGCTCGGCAAGCGAGTCTTCGATTTGGCTATTCACTTCATCCCGCCCTGCGGCCAGCCGGGCCAGGATATCCTCCTGCAGGCTCTGGCGCTGCTGCTCCATGGAGATAAGCTCACTACTCTTGACCACCGCCATCTTCCAGCGTACCTGGTCAAGGCAGGGAGCGGCTGCAAAGGGCTCCTCCAGGCAGTCGCGCAGGGGCTGCCCGTCAGGATGCTGTATCCACATCGGGCCTAACCAGTCCATAATCCCCTTAGCCTGAGAGAGTTCGTACCTTCCCGGAGACCTGGCCCAGGCTGACGCCTTTTTAGCCAGGTTTTTCACGGTTCCCACCATGACCAGCCGGGACTGGGCCCGGGTCATGGCCACATAGAGTATGCGCATCTCTTCGGCCAGGCTTTCCAGGCGCAGCCGGTCTTTTATAGCCATACCGGCTATGCTCTCACTGCGGCGCCGGGTGGTCAGGTTTACATAACGGCTGCCAATGCCCAGCTCTTTGTGCATAACCACAGGGGCTTTGCTGTCGGACTGGTTAAAAGATCTGCCCAGACCGGCTACGATAACCACCGGGAACTCCAGGCCTTTGCTTTTATGGACGCTCATCATCCTGACCACATTATCATTCTCGCCCAGAACCCGGGCCATCTCCAG
>NZ_DIPG01000112.1:10348-16253 GCF_002426325.1 Syntrophomonas sp. UBA5494
TGGCGCTGCAGACCTCCCGGCAAGGCCCCCGCATAATAGTAGTAACCGGTTTCTGAATAGAGCTGCCAGATCAGCTGATCCACCGGAAGATAGCGGGCTTCTTTGCGCCAGCACTCAAGCTGCTGCGCGATCTCCCCCACCCGTTTGGCCAGCGGGTCGGAGCAATTGAGGCCGTACGCTCCGAAGGCTTCGTAAAAAGCCCCCTGCGGTTTTTCCAGGCGGATGGCGATCAGGTCGGCGCTGCTTAGGCCGAACAAGGGCGAGCGCAGTACGCTCAGCAGGGGTATGTCCTGGCAATGATTATCTATCAGTTTGAGCAGGTTGAGCATAACCTCTACCTCAACCGCCCCGAAATATCCGGTATTCACATCCGCATGAGCGGGTATTCCCTTTTCGGCGAAAACCTCCATGAATTCTGCGCTCCAGTTGCGGGTAGCCCTGAGCAATACTACCATGTCGCAATATCGCAGCGGACGGTATTCTCCCGCACCCGCATCATAAATGAGCTGTCCCAGGAGATCCTGTATGATGTCGGCCACCACTGCCGCTTCCCGGGCCACATCGCCCCGGTCTTCCTCCGCTCCCAGGTCTTCCCTTCCGGGCTGTTTGTCGATCAAGGTCACGCTTACCGGAGCAGCGGCCTCTTCCGGCACTGCCAGCCCGTTATGCAGAAAGGCTTCTTCATCATACTCCAGTTCTCCCACATGACGGTTCATGATCCGGGCGAAGACGTGGTTTACCGCCGCGATTATATCCGGCTGGCTGCGGAAGTTCTTCCTGAGGTCGAGCCGGCGGCAGTACGGTTCATTCTCGTCTTCATAAAGCAGGTATTTGTGCAGGAAGAGTCCGGGGTCAGCCAGGCGGAAGCGGTAGATGCTCTGCTTGACATCCCCTACCATAAAAAGGTTGTTAATCCGGGCGATGCAATTCAGAAGAGCCTCCTGCACCTGATTGCTGTCCTGGTATTCGTCCACAAATATGTATTGATAGCGCTGCCGGTATTCCGCAGCAGCCTGGGGGTCCTGCAGAATCTGCAGGGCGAAGTGCTCCAGATCGTTAAAGTCCAGCATCCCCTTTTCGGCTTTGCGGCGGCGGTATTCCCCGGCAAAGGCCTGCAACAGCTGGTTGAGCTGATATAAATAAGGATGGAGCTGGTTTAATTCCTGGCTCCACTCGTCCAGGCTTTTGCTGAAAATGCCCTTCTGGAGCGATTTTAACAGCTCTTTGCCTTCTTCCCGCAGCCCTTTTACGGTCTCCTTAAGGGCTTCGTTGCCGCCGCGCATCTGCCGCAGGCGGGGATGGTTCAAGGCCCGCATAGCCTGGTAAACGGCTTCCGCACTTGCCGACACGGCTTCTGTCAATGCCTCCGCAGTCTGTATTTCCTGTTCTAAAGCTTCTATATAAGAGGCTGGCCCGTCAGGCTGCCGGCATATCTGCAGGGCTTCTGCAAAGCGGTCCCGGGCAGCGCTTATCTGCACTGCGGCGGTTTCCATCAGGCTCTGCAGCCAGGGGCTTTGGGCCAATCCGGCGGCATCGCGGGCATAGGCCTGGAGGCTTTCCTCCAGCCATCGCCACGGCTGGGGCTGACTCTGTACAAACTCGTACATCTGCAAGACCAGATCCCTGAAGCCCTGATCGCTCTTGCCGGAAGCGAACATCTCAATAAGCCCCAGGAATTCCGGGGCAGCCTTTTCATAAGCTGATTCCATCACACTTTCCAGGGCTTCCAGCCGCATCATATCGGCCTCGTTCTGATCCGTCACCCTAAAAGCCGGATCGACATCCACCAGATGATAATAGCGCCGGATAACCTCGGTGCAGAAGGAATGGAGGGTGCTGATCGAGGCCTGGTTCAAGCGAGTCAGCTGCCGGCGGGTGTGCTGCAGGTGTGGGCCGGGCTCATGCAGGGCTTCCAAAAGGGCATGGCTGATCCTCTCCCGCATCTCACTGGCGGCCGCCTTAGTAAAAGTAACCACCAGCATCTGATCGATATCCGCCTTATCCTGCAAAATGAGCTGAATCACCCTTTCCACCAGGACCGCGGTTTTTCCAGATCCGGCGGCGGCCGATACCAGCAGATTGAGGTTGCGCAGACTGATGGCCTGTTGTTGTTCAGCGGTCCACTGCCTCATGATGAGCCCCTCCTCTCCGAGTCGGAGTAAATCCGTTCCATGAGCTGATCACGGTCAACTGCAGCCAGCTGCCGGTAGCGGTTGGCGGCAAACAGGCTGTCAAAGTGGCACACCGCATGGTAGCGGCAATGGCTGCAGGCTTTTTTATTCCCCTTCTTATAGGGGGCAATCGCTATATCCCCGGACATAATCCCCTGGCTCATATCCTTGACCAGATGCTGCACATGCTGGAGAATAATTTCGAACTGATCCAGGGTCAGAAGCGCGGAATTGTTGTAGAAGGCTCCTTCCCCGCTCATGCCCACCGGCACCACCTGTGAATATCCCCGTATATCCCGGTCCATAGCCCTGACCACTGCGGCGTCCTCCAGGGCCAGGCCCCGCAGTCTCAAGCGGACGGCCAGCTTTTTCTCGATTTCTTCCACTATATCCCGGTCGGCTTCTATCAAAGGGTCGTCGATATGAAAATAGAAGATGCCCCCGGGGCGGATCATCCCGTCTGGGTTGTGCAGCCCCTGCAGAACCGCCATGAGGTAGATAATGAGCTGCAGGCTCAAACCGTAATATACGTCGTTCATATCTAAATCCCGGGGTCCGGATTTATAGTCGATGATGCGCACGTAGGCGTCTTTCCCGTGCTTGTAGACATCCACCCGGTCGATGCGACCCTCCAGCAGAAGAGTTTCGCCGTCAGCCAGTTCCACTGCCACTGCGGGGAAGGTTCCTCCCGGCCCGAAGCGCATCTCATATCCAAGAGGATTGAAATCCCCGCTTTGCAGATGACGGATCAGGGTCCAGGCCGCGCGCTGCCCGATCCTCTTCAAGCGCTGCCCCAGGTAGCGGTAGCGGTGAGTGCTCATAAATACTCCTTCCCCGTGCCGGGGCAGCAACCGCTCCATAACCTCGTCCATCAGATCATGACAATGATCTGCGCTCAAGGACTTCCAATCAAGCTGCTTGGCGCGCATCTCGACCGTGAAATCAAGTATGGCCTGATGAAAAAGATCACCCACATCCGGGGCCTCCACCTCATAGGTCTTGCGCTCCAGGGGCCTTAGCCCGTAGCGGACAAAATGTGCAAAAGGACAGGCGGCATAAAGCTCCAGCCGGGATACGCTGCCCTGTGGCGAAGCGGCATAAAGCCGTCTGAACTGAGCCTTATCCACCGCTCCCGGCAGATTGCCGAACAGCAGAGCCTCCTCCAGCCGGGTCATTTGGAATTGCCAATCGGGTTGGGTTTTATACCAGTCATATACCGCTTTCCAGCGCAGAGACACGGTTTTTCCGTCCAGGGCCTGGCGCAGGCTTTCGACCAGGTATTTATAACTGCTGCCGGCCGACAACAGGTAATGATCTTCAGCCTGGGCAGCGTCCATGGTTTCAACCTTCACTGTGAGGCCGGGGTAAATCTGTTTTAAGCGGTCTATCAACAATGAAGGCCTGAGGGCCTTGCCCTCAGAGTCGGCCAGGCTGTATGAAAACTGCACGGCCTCCTCGGCCTGAGAAAGTGCGGCATAAATTAAGAAATCCTCTTCTATGGACAGCAGATCATTGCTCAACCCTACTTCCACCCCGTGGGACTGAAGAATCTCTTTTTCGTCCAGCGAGAATATTCCTTCGGAGAGGCTGCCCCGGGGCAGCATGCCGTCATTCACCCCAACCACAAACATAATCTGACTCCGCTGGTTTATAGAACGGGTGGCAGTTCCCACCAGAACCTGATCCACTGTTGAAGGGATAAAACCCAGGTCAGAACAGGCCAGGCCCGCCTCCAGCACCTGACGGAATTCCTTGAGGTCGGTATCCTCTCCCCCCAGGACTTCCGCAATCTGATCTAAAACCTCCACACAAACATTCCAGATCTGGCTGTTCTCACTGGCCAGTTCGAAGCGTCCCTGGGAGATCAATTCTTCAACCCAGGTTTCCAGGCCTTGTGGAATTTGCATCTCTTCCAGCCATTCAAACCAGGCCCGGGCTATTTGTGACCAGGCAGAATCAGCCTGCACTTTTTGGGCCAGCGACTGCAGAGGATTGACCAATACCTGGCGGTAGAGATTCATCTCTTCCCGCAGGCTCTCCTCACCCAATGTAAAGGGTTCCAACCAGCCGCGTCCTCTAATGTTATAACGCCAGGCATAATTCTCCAGGCGGTCACAATCCCGCGTTTCTAGAGGAGTCAGTCCGGTTTTTATAAGGCGCAAAACATCCTCCAAACGATAATGCCTGGTCAGCACATCCAGGGCGGAGAGCATCAGCTCAACCAGGGGGTGGTGCAGAATACTGCGTTTATCGTCCAGGAAGTACGGGATCTTATACTCGTCAAAAATCCTCTTGATCAGCCCTGAATATGCGGCGGTATCGGAGCAGATAACCGCAATATCCCGATAGCGCGCCCCTTGCCGCACCAGGGCCAGGATCCTCATCGCCAGTGCCTCTACCTCGTCCTGCGGGCTGGGGAGCGCCGCAATGGAAATAGCGGCGGGTTGCTCCGGAAAAGTGCGGTGGGGATAGGCGTAAAGCTCTCTTTCCAGGTGCATCAGTTCAGGGCTGAGCTTGCCGGGGTTCTTGACCGTAATTATATGTTCTTCCAAACCCGCATTTTTAGCCTGATCATGCCAGCGGTTATAGTAATAGCGGGAAAGCGCGAAAATTTCCCGGTCCCGATCCTCGCCTCCCAACTCCATGGTGAGGCTTATGGCCGTGGAAACAGCGGTTTTCATGAGCTGTTCAATCAGCTTCAGGGTGCTGGGCGAGAAGGTAGTGAAATTGTCGATCCAAACCCGGGCCCGGCTTAAAAAACGCGATTGGGGGAAGCGTTCGATAACCAGATTTAAATAATCTTCGCTGTCCACATAATGATCCTGGAGGTGAGCGTTGAATTTATGGTATAGCAGAGAAATGTCATGCAGTTTGCCTTTTAATAATGTATCGTCAGATAGGCTGCGGGCGCATTCATAAAGAACCCCGCTGTCCACGGCGGATCCTTTTAATTCAGCCAGGATCTGACTGCATTGCTCGATGAAGCCGGGCTGCCGGCAGGCCTGGCGATAAACCGTGAACTGCTCCTCACAGGCGGAGACCACCTTTTTCAGAACCATGTATCGCCCCTGCTGGCTGAGAAGAACCCGGGTGCGCCCCCCGGCTTCATTCAAGACCCTGGCGCCGAGTCGGCTGGGGCTCAGTACCTCAAGTCTCATTATGCCGGGAAGATCGAGTTGATTGATCACTTCCCGCTCGGCCTGCAGGGTGAACTGCTCCGGCACCAGCAGGATCACGGGGTCATCCCGGTTGAGATTCAGCTCCTCCCGGATCTCAGCCATTACCTGCCGGGTCTTGCCCTGACCGCAGCGCCCCATTATATAACGGATGGCCAAACCCTCATCCCCTTAAACTCAATAGTTTTTTTTATCATACTGGTTTCTCCTTCCAGCAACAAGTGGGGCGCGCGGGAGAAAGAAGCAGGCCTATGTTCATCGCCAAATGATCCGTGGCGCGGTGCGGGGTGGTATCCGGTGATACTGGTATTTGGGGTAGCCTATCAGCATAGCGCCAAAAGCCTTGTGACTTTCGGGCAGGGCCAATTCCCGCATAAGTGGCGGGAAGGTTTCGGCAGCCGCCCCGACAAATCCGGCCCAGCAAGCGCCTACGCCCATAGAATACGCCGCCAATTCCAAATAAGTCAACGCTATGGTGCAAGATCCTTGGGAAACATGGGTATCTTCAGGCGCATGGGCTATAATCAGATGCGGAGCATTGCGGCATATGGTATCAAT
>NZ_DIPG01000108.1:0-4659 GCF_002426325.1 Syntrophomonas sp. UBA5494
ACACAGAAGATACTACACTCCCCCGGGGCGCGTCGTCACCCAGCTTCGCGCGCGTCGACACTGCCCCTATCCCACTCCAGGCCCAGGCTCCGGGCTGATCTCCCTAAATCCATAACCTGATCGCATAAAACCGGAGTGCCTTCCGGGAACTGGCGCTCCTGCGCTCTCGCGCATCCACGCTTACCCTTCAGGTCCTCCTTGATCTTCCCATAGCCAAACTTTATTTTTTTAGCGGCCCTCCGCCAGCGCCTTCCGCTCGCTGCCCGTGGCATCATGGCTGCTCCGCTAACGCTGCGCATCCATCATGCCCTCGATGGAAGCTTTACTTATGTCAGTATATATACTTACGGCGAAGCCAAACCTGGCGGCCGTCTTATCCCTTCGATCCTGGGAAGATAAAACGGCCTGGGCTGTGCGATCCGATCACGGCGAAGGCCAAGGAACCTGCTCCGCTGACGCTTCGCACGTTCTTCTAAAGGCAAAGCTTAAATGATACCGGGCGGCATACCTGCCGCCCAGAAAGTTCTGTAAAAAGCCGAGTCCGGGTGGGCTCGGCGAATGTGGCATCTGCGGAGCAGATGCAAACCAATTTTTCCCCCCGACCCGAAAAACCCTAAACGCGCGCTCCGCGCGCTCCTCTTCCGGCCTTCTTTATTTTACGTAAGTACGTGCATTTGTACGTAAATGGGTATGTCTCGCAATCTTTCGAGCGGTACGTATATACGTACCGGCTACTGGCATCTGCTGGCGCAGATGCTATTCCTATTCCACGGCGGTGTCTTACCCCACAGTGAGAAAAGCTTGCCGGAAGTATGAACATACCGATATACCGATAGAAATTGGCCGGAGTGCCTTCCGGCTATTTGCGCGGTTGCGCTGCGCGCCCCCGCGCTTTCCCGTCCCGGCACTCGTTCTACGTAGGACGTACGTATGTAAGTATATAGGTATAAACGATTTCTCCGTACCCCCCGAATTTATAGTGAGTGTTATTATCCGGAAATTTTTTAGAGATTTTTCTGATGATCTGTTGGCCAATAAATGCACTCAACTTTACCCTTAATCCGGTCTATTGTTAACCAATCATTCCACATATGACTGTCATAGCTATTATTTCGGTTATCTCCCAATACAAAGAGGGAATTGGCCGGAACTACTACTGGTCCATACTCATATTCCATAGGCTCTAAAATGTATGGTTCATCTAGCATATTGCCATTAATAAATACTTGGCCATTTTTTACTTGAACGGTTTCACCCGGTAAACCAATAACCCTTTTTAAGAAAAGGTCTTTAAGTCCCAGATACTCAGGTGGGTCAAATATTATCAAATCACCACGCTGAGGAGATTTAGACATATATGCTAATTTGTTTACCAAAACTCTATCATTTATATTTATTGTCGGTAGCATTGAACCAGCTGGAACAATCCTTCCTTCAAATTTCAAAAGACTGCTGATTATGCTATCAGTTATGTATACTGCTTGAAACTCCTCTAGCCAATATGTCGTATAACCCATTGACTCGGATATGAACCTAACTGGTACCATAGTTGTACCGTTAATCACTTTCCCAGGAACATCCAGATGAACCGGAACACTATTTTTTATTGCAGTAGATGATCCTATTTGAATTTTTATCAGATTATTTGCCTTGCTTGCTGTAACTGTTTGAGAGTCTTCATCCCATGATACTGTAGCTCCTATAGCTTCAAATATTGCTCTTAACGAAACCAGGGTTGTTCCATTTTCGATTATCGGTGGTTCATTACAGGTTAATATTCTGCCATTAAACAAGATAATTGGGGACGCTTGGGCTGGTAGGTTTATACAAATAATTATAAATATTGATAGCAGTATAGCAGTAATTGCCCTCGCTTGCTCTGGCAGCGAATAATGGGATAATATAAGCACAACTTTATGAAGCTAAATGTGGAAGGAGTGAAACCTATGGCGATGGATTTTTTCGTTTTTTTCAATGGCAACTGTCGTGAAGCGGTAGAGTTCTATGCGCAGGTTTTTGAGACCCCCGCTCCTCAATTTATGATGTATGGCCAGGCTCCGCCGAGCCCGGATGACCCCGTGCCCGAAGAGGTCCAAAACCTGATTCTGTACACCAGCTTGCCCATCAACGGCAGCAACATCATGTTTGCAGACAATACCCCCGGGCTGCCTTTTGTTAAAGGCAACAATGTGACCCTGGTTTACGGCAGCAAGAATGTTGAAGATATACAAACCTTTTTTGCACGTTTGAAAGCAGGGGGAACTGTTCATATGGAACTGCAAACCACCTTTTTCAGTCCCTGCTACGGTATGCTCACCGACAAATACGGCCTCATGTGGCATTTTTCCCTGGACAGCGGGGAGATGGGGGCTTAAGCGCACAAAGAAGATCAAATTGATACCAGGTGAGCTGGCAATAGGAAGGGGATTTCCTTTCCATTAAGGAAGCGCCCCGTTCGCCTACCCGGGCATAATAAGGGATGCCTAATGGCTGCCGTCGGACTGTTTAAGAAAGGCCGGCCAGGAAATTGAGCTAAATTGTTGGATATGATACCATACAAAAAAAGAATAACTTTCTACGGTCAAAGCAGTCTGATGATATTTCATGGCAGCAGGGAAATAAATCTTAGGTCAATATGATTGGCCCAGGTTTTTCCAGTGAGAATTCGGTTTACTTGGGTGGGTAGCCAATAGATAGGCTACCTGCCTTTTATTTTGGGAATAATTTAGCGAGGTGAATTCGTTATGCCAATTTGACAGGTGAAAATCTTACATTTTATCTGGACGGCGACTGCTCGTGCCGGAGTTCCGCTCTGCCGTTTTTCTGGAAGAAATAACATAATTGGAGAGTTGTTTTTATGATAAACTTCTGGCTTTCTATAGCCGTTTTTATTGTCGTTTACGGATTCATAATCGCTGAAAAATACCATCGATCGGTAACCGTCTGGGTAGCTGCGGCTGCTGTCATAACCCTGGGGTTGATAAATCAGAAAGAGGCTATAGAGCATGTCGATTTTAATACCCTTTTGCTGCTGGTGGGCATGATGGTTATAGTGGGAATCACCCGCAAAACCGGTGTGTTTGAATTTCTGGCCATCAAAGCGGCTAAAAAGGTAAAAGGGCAACCGGTCGCTCTACTGGTAGTATTACCGCTTATTCTCGCGGTGGCCTCTGCGTTTTTGGATAATGTCACCGCCGTATTGCTGATGGTGCCGATAACTTATGCCCTGACTGACCGGCTGGATATATCTCCGGTGCCATTTTTGTTTGCGGAGATTATTGCTTCTAATATCGGCGGAACAGCCACACTGATTGGCGACCCCCCCAATATTATGATCGGCAGCGCCACCGGCCTTGGATTTGTAGACTTTATCACTAATCTGGGTTTGCCTTCGCTGATAATCCTGGGGGTTACCTCCGTGATTATGGCATTGATCTATAAAAGAGAATTGGTGACTGAACCCGATAAAATTGAGAGCTTGATGGCCTTAAACGAGATCGACTTTATTGTGGAGTGGGCACTCCTGAAAAAATCACTGCTGGTTCTGGGGTTAACCATTACGGGTTTTCTATTGCACCAGGCGCTTCACCTGGAATCGGCAACAGTTGCCCTGCTAGGGGCCGGTGTGCTCATGCTGATATCAAGGGAGGATCCCGAAGAAACCCTGTTATCGGTAGAGTGGCCCACTATATTCTTCTTTGCCGGACTATTTATTCTGGTGGGGAGTTTGCAGGTCAACGGGGTTTTAAGTTATATTGCTCAAAATCTGATACTGATAACAGGTACAAATGTTCCGCTTTTAGGTACTCTTGTTTTATGGGTTTCAGCGGTAGCTTCAGCCTTTATCGACAATATTCCTTTTGTCGCTACCATGATTCCGCTCCTGCAAGAAGCGGGAGAGCTGGCGCAGATACCCATGGAATCCATCTGGTGGTCCCTGGCCCTAGGCGCCTGCCTGGGCGGCAACGGCTCGTTGATCGGAGCCTCGGCCAACGTAATTGTGGCCGGCATAGCCGAGCGGCATGGTAATCCGATCAAGTTTGTCGAGTTCTTTAAAATTGGATTTCCAATCATGATTCTGTCTATCATAATAGCAAATGTTTATCTGTATTTAGCTTATTGGTTGTAGATTTAAAAAGGACTGGAATACAATATACGTAGTTTGTAGCGGTGGAATTTGTTTATTAAAATTATAGAGGGGGAACGAGAGTGTTTAAAAGAATTCTGGTTGCAACCGATGGGTCCGGGTATTCGCGCCGGGCATTTATAACCGCCCTGGCAATTGCAGAAAAATTCGATGCCGTAATCGAACTGCTCTATGTAGCTGCTTCTGTGGATGCCGCTTCAGGGGCTGCCCCCGACATGCACGGGCAATATCTTATGACAGCCGAAACTGTCGCAGAGTCCGGCAAGAAGATTATGAAAAATACCATTGACGGAATAGACACCGGCCATGTGAAGATACTTCAGAAAACCATTGCCGCAAAACCTGCAGCCGGGATACTGAAGGAACTAAGGCGAGATTTCGATCTGGCAGTAATGGGAACCCGGGGGCATGGGCTATTGGCGGGCACGGTTTTAGGCAGTGTAACCCAGCGGGTTCTGGCCGACTCTCCTTGCCCGGTGCTGGTAGTCAAGTAATGCTATCGCCCGCCGCAC
>NZ_DIPG01000108.1:4943-11689 GCF_002426325.1 Syntrophomonas sp. UBA5494
CTAAAGCCGGCAAATGGGAAAAATATTTTGAAAAACATCTAAGAGGGGGCTAAAAGATGGAGGCTGCTGTTTTGGAAAGGCTGCTTGATCTTGCCCTGCAAAAAGGCGGCGACTACGCTGATATTTATGTAGAGTACAAGAAAAACAGCGGCATCTGGCTGGAAGAAGACCGTGTGGAAAAAATCCACAGCGGGGTGGAGAGCGGTCTAGGCATCAGGGTGATCAAAGCCCGGCAGACCGCTTATGTTTACACCAGCGACCTGAGCCCGGGAGCCTTGGAAAATGCCGCCCGAACGGCCAGCCAGGCTATTAATCGCTCCGCTGTCAGCAGGGTAATACCCTTAGCTGTTACCGCGGTTAAGAGTTCCCCTCCCTTGGATTCTCTGGCGCCTCATCAAGTCCCCTGGAGCCACAAAATGGAGCAGGTTCTTGCGGCTAATCAGGCGGCGCGCGCGGTGGGACCAGCTATACGCCAGGTATCGGTAGCTTTAGCCGACCTGGAAAAACAGGTGGTATTTGCCAACAGCCTGGGGGAAAGGGTGGAGGACAGTTTCAACCGCATCCGTGGAATGATCAACGTAATAGCCGGCCGCAACGGCCTCCTGCAAACCGGGTACGAATCTGTGGGCGGGGTGTCTGGCTGGGAACTGCTGGATGAGCAGCACTGGGAAGAACGGGCTCGCAAGGCGGCGCAACTGGCGATAAATATGCTGTCGGCGCAGCCGGCGCCAGCAGGGCGTATGCCGGTGATTCTGTCTGCTCAGGCCGGAGGAACCATGGTGCATGAAGCCTGCGGGCACGGGCTGGAAGCGGACCTGGTGCACAAGGGGCTATCGGTCTATAAAGGTAAAATAGGGCAGACGGTGGCTTCGCCACTGGTTACGGTAATAGATGATGCCACTCTGCCGCAGCGCTACGGGAGCTATGTTTTTGATGATGAAGGCACCGCTGCGCAAGCCACCGTATTGATAGAAAATGGCCGCCTGGTAAATTACTTATACGACCGGATGACCGCTGCTCATGATAAAACCGGGAGCACCGGCAACGGCCGCCGGGAATCATATCAACATAAACCTATTCCCCGGATGAGCAATACTTTCATTGCTCCGGGGAAAGACCATCCCCAGGAGATCATCTCTTCCACCGACCGGGGCTTGCTGGTTCTGAAAATGGGAGGCGGCCAGGTCAATACTATCAACGGTGATTTTATTTTCGAGGTATCTGAAGCCTATATGGTGGAAGCGGGCCAGGTAACCTATCCGGTGCGGGGGGCCACTCTTACCGGCAATGGACCCAAGGCTCTGCAGGATGTGGACCGGGTGGGGTGCGATCTGGGCTTTGCTATCGGGGTATGCGGAAAAGACGGCCAGGGGGTTCCGGTAAGTGATGCCCAGCCCACCATCAGAATCAAGGAGCTGACTGTGGGAGGCACCCTGGTAAAACCCGGATCTGGAGCAAGGAGGTGACGGGTTGTGAAGGACATGTTGAAGAGTGCTGCATATCAAGCCCTTAATTATGCGCTCAAGTCCGGAGCGGAAGTAGAGGTGTATGCCGGCAGCCATCGGAAACTGCAGATTGAAGTTGCCCAGGGGCGGGTGGAAACCCTCAAAGAGGCCGCTGAAGCCGGGCTGGGGATTCGTATTGTCAACTCGGGCCGGCTTGGCTTTGCCTACACTTCCGATCTCAAGCCTTCAGCCCTCCGGGAGACCGTCGATACTGCTCTGCAGACCTCCGGCTATATGTCCGCCGATCCCCACTTGAACCTGACCCCGGCGGGCCTGATATACCCGCGATTAGATACCTATGATGCCGAGATTAACAGACACCCTATCGAGGAAAAGACCGCGCTGGCACAGCAGGCGGAAAAGATGGCCCGGGCCGCAGACCGGCGTATCTCAATGGTGGAGCGCTCCGGGTATGAAGAAAATGAATTTGGTGTGGCGATCGTAAATAGCCGGGGCGTGGATGTATACGAGCGGGGCAATTACTGCAGCCTTTATCTGTATACCCTGGCTGAACAGGACGGTGATGCCCAGGGCGGGTTTGCCAGCATGAGCCGGCGCAGCTACATAGACCTCGATCCGGAACGAGTCGCCGGCGAGGCTGCTTGCCGCGCTTTGCGCAGTCTTAAAGCCCGGGGTATGGAGTCAAAAAAACTGCCCTGTGTATTTGAACCTTATGTAGCCGTGAAACTCCTGGGCCTGTTGGCCCGCATGGCGGATGCTGAAGCGGTTTTTAAAGGCAAATCCCTTCTGGCCGACAAGGTTGACCGTTCAATAGCGGCAGAGTGTTTTTCCGTGCTCGACGATGCCACTCTGGACGGCGGTCTGGCCACCTTTCCCTTTGATGACGAAGGGGTTCCCGCCCAAAGGCATATTCTGATCGACCGGGGCAGACTAAAAGGCTTCCTCTATGACAACCAGGCTGCCCATAGAGCCGGACTGCCCTCTACCGGTCACGCCCGGCGCATGTCATTTCGCAGCCTGCCGTCCATCAGCCCCAGTAATCTCATTATTCAGGCGGGAAATATGGAAGATAAGCAAATGGTGGGGGATCTGCCCGAAGGGCTTTATGTTACTGATTTAATGGGACTGCATACTGCCAACCCGGTTTCCGGAGATTTTTCGCTGGGCGCCGCCGGCATCCTGATTCAAAAAGGCCAGCTCACGCATCCGGTGCGGGGATTGGTGATAGCCGGCAACATGATTGAAATGCTGCAGAATATAGATGCGGTAGGTACTGAGGTGCGGTTCTTCGGCAGCCGCGGCGCACCCGGCCTGCGGGTGGCTTCATTGAGTGTGGCCGGAAGTTGAGGAGGTTGACATGCAAGCAAAAATTCTGGTGATTAATGGACCTAATCTGAATACCCTGGGTACTCGCGAGCCGGATATTTACGGGAATACCACCCTGGCAGAAATTGAAGCTGGGATCAGGTCTGTGCTGGGTGAAGAGCAGATTGAAGCCGAGTTCTACCAGTCCAACCATGAAGGTGATCTGATAGATAAACTGCAGTCAGCAGGCGCGCAGAGTGATCTGGTGATTGTTAATGCAGGAGCTTTGACGCATTATGGAATAGCGCTGTATGACGCCCTCAAGGCGGCCGGGCTTCCTGTAATCGAGGTCCACATGAGCAACATTTATGCCAGAGAACCGTTTCGCAGCCAGTCGCTTTTGTCTCCGCTGGCTGTAGGGGGCATTTTTGGCTTCGGGCCTTCCAGCTATTATTTGGCTGCGAGGGCCGCCATCGATTATCTGGGCCGGACAAAAGACCGTTGAATCAAAAGATGATCTACTCATATGGTGAAAGAGGATTCTCATGGATAAAATTCATATCAATGAATTGCGAAAAGAACTGATAAAGAATGAACTAGACGGGTTATTAATTACAGCTCCAGCCAATATACGCTATATTTCCGGTTTCACTGCCGGGGCCGATGCCCGGCTCTTGCTTACCCTGGAAGATCAGTTTATTTTTACCGACAGCCGTTATCGGGATCAGGTCTGGTTGGAATGTCCGTCGTGGGTCTATCAGGAGGAAAAACCTCCGGGGCTGGAAAAGTTGAGCGATAAAGCCGCAGACCTGCATAGGATCGGCTTTGAAGAAGCCTATGTCAACTACGCCTTTTATCAAAAACTATCGCAAATAAAACCAGTAATTTGGGAACCGGTGAGGGGACTCATCGAATCCTTGCGCAGGATAAAAACATCTGCGGAATTGGCCAAACTCAGGGAAGCGGCCCGCATCGGGGATGAAGTGTTCATTGATATCCTGTCTGTCATAAGAGCCGGTATGGATGAAAAAAGTCTGGCGGATACGATTGTACATCTGTTACGACAAAAAGGTTGTGAAAGGGAAGCCTTTGATGCTATTGTGGTATCGGGGGAAAATGCCGCTTTGCCACATGGAAGGCCGGGTAAGAAGCTCATTAGTCCCGGCGATATGGTGACCATGGATTTTGGAGGCATTTTTGAAGGTTATGCGGGGGATATGACCAGGACTGTCGGTATTAAACCAGCTACCCAGCGCTTCAAGGATATTTATCAAAAGGTGCGGGAAGCTCAGCAGATCGGACTGGATACCATCAGAGCCGGAGTCGGCGGTCGTGAGGTGGATCAAAAGGTTCGCCAGTGCCTGCAAAAATATGGTTTGGATCAGTATTTTACCCACAGTACCGGCCATGGGGTTGGCCTGGACATTCATGAAGCCCCGGCTCTGTCCTTCAGCAGTGAAGATACCCTGCAGGAAAATATGGTGGTGACCGTTGAGCCCGGCATCTACATCCCCGGTTGGGGCGGGATACGCATCGAGGATACGGTTGTCGTAACCCTGAATGGCGTTGAAATACTTACTCATAGCAGTAAAGAATTATTAAATATTTGACGGAGGGATAGAATGATATCAGTTAATGACTTCAAAACCGGGGTCACCATCGAAATGGACGGACAGGCCTATGTGGTAGTGGATTTCCAGCACGTAAAGCCCGGTAAAGGGGCTGCTTTTGTAAGAGCCAAACTTAAAAATGTCAAGACCGGCGGGGTGGTGGAAAAAACCTTCCGTGCCGGTGAAAAGATGCCCAAAGCCCATCTGGATCGCCGTGACATGCAATACCTCTATAATGACGGCGAAGGCTATGTTTTTATGGATAATGAGAATTATGAGCAGATCACTATCAGCGCTGATGCCATAGGTGACGGCATTAAATGGCTGTTGGAAAATATGAATATTCAAGTCTTGTTTTTCCAGGGCAACATCATTGGTATTGAGATGCCCAATTTTGTTGAGTTGGAAGTCGTTGAAACCGAGCCCGGCATCAAGGGTGATACCGCTACTGGCGCTACTAAGAGCGCCACATTAGAGACTGGCGCCAGGGTTCAGGTACCGCTGTTTATCAACACCGGCGACAGGCTGCGCATTGACACCCGCACCGGTTTATACATGGAAAGAGCCTAGCGACCCGGATCATTTTTTGGCGGGTTTATTTCCTCTCTTTTTAAGCAATAATATATTTGTAGCCAGGCACACGGATATTAAAAAGGGAGGATGGTTATGACCAGGGACTTAACAGAACAGGTCAGCTACCTGCAAGGACTTACGGAAGGCCTGAACATCAATGACGGCGGCCCGCAGGGCAAGATTATCACCGGCATTCTCGATGTGCTCAATGAAATAACTGCCAATATCAAGGAGCTGCGCGAGGATGTTTTCGAACTCGGCGAGTATCTGGACAGCATGGATGAAGACCTCTGTGAATTGCAGGAAACGGTCATAGAATACGAAGACGATTGTGACCATATTGAAATAGAGTGCTCCAATTGCCAGGAAAAGCTGTATTTTGATGCAGACGTATTGGATGAGGAAGATACCATTGAGATTATATGCCCCCGTTGTAATGAGGTAGTCTTTGTAAATGACGGTTCTTTTGATTATGAGCCATGTTGTTTTGAAGATGAAGGTTTGGCTTTCGAGCAAGGCGGGGTAAATCCTTCGCCATCTTAAGAAAAAGTATTAATTGGCCCAATACAAACCGCCCTGTGAATACCCGCAGGGCGGTTTTGTATTGGGCTTTTTTTCTCAATTCGCGAAATAATCACTCCCTTAAGCGCTAATTAGCTGGCATATTTTACAGGGCTTGCCAATATCTATTTACAGCAAGGTGGTGAAAATATGCCGGTCACGAGCTCCCCAACTCAGATTAAAAGAGAGGTATTATCCTATCTCCCCGTACAGATTCAGAAGCTCCTGCACAACCTCAAGGATGAAGATTATCAACACCTGGAGGAGATCCGTCTCAGGTGCGGACAGCCCCTGATAGTGCGCATCGGCGAGCGCGAACTGGCCTTAGCTGGCGAAGGCCGCCTCACCACAATATTGCAGCAGGGATACCGGGTGGAACGCGATGACATCTGCCGGGTCATCGCTTCCATAAGTGACAATTCGCTGTATGCCTTTGAGGAGGATATTCGTCGCGGTTTTATAACCATCCCCGGAGGCCATCGGGTGGGACTGGCTGGTCAGGTGATACTGAAAGAGCACAACATTGAACTCATCAAGAACTTCGGCAGCCTCTGCTTCAGGGTGGCCCGAGAGGTGAAAGGCTGCGCTGATCCGGTAATGCCGGCTCTGTTCAGCTCGCCCCAAGCCGAACTGCAGAACATTTTGATTGTTTCTCCGCCTCGCTGCGGCAAGACCACTCTGTTGCGCGACATCACCCGCAGGATTTCTGAAGGGTCTAAACGACCCGGGTTAAATGTGGTTGTGGTGGATGAGCGCTCTGAGATTGCCGGCTGTTATCAGGGGGTGCCGCAATTGGATGTGGGGCCGCGCACCGATATTCTGGACGGCTGTCCCAAAGATATCGGCATGATGATGGCCATCCGAGCCCTGTCCCCACAGGTGGTTGTCACCGATGAGATCGGGAGACAGGGCGATGCTGAAGCGGTCATGGAGTGCATACATGCCGGGGTGACCATAATCAGCACGGCTCATGCCGGAAACCTGGAGGAACTGCGCCAGCGGCCTATTCTGAGGAAGCTCATGGCCGACGGGGCGTTTAAACTTATCATCATTCTTTCACGGCGCCATGGCCCCGGCAATATAGAACAAGTGATAAGGTGGGATGCTTCATGATGATAAAAGCCATGGGCATTATTATGATCATTACCGCTTGCGGGGTGTGGGGGTTATCCGGGGCCAAGCGCCTGGAGAAGCGCCAGGAACAACTGGGAGAGTTAAAAGCGGCTATAGC
>NZ_DIPG01000142.1:0-14170 GCF_002426325.1 Syntrophomonas sp. UBA5494
GCTGCTCTTGGAATCGCCAGATGATTTTCCACTGTCGTTATTCACGCTTTGATTGGTTCCAGAACTGCTGCTGCTCGATGACTTGGGCTGCACCACTACCGATCCTTCTTGAACAACCGCAACAGTCTGTCCTGCCAGCATCTTGTCAACCAACCCATTTACGCTGGATTTATCCGCCACCCAATAACTCTGCAGCAATTGGTTGTCAGCGCCCATCTGATCATAAAAATATCCCGGCAGAGTCTGGCTCACCACCGATTCAGCCGTAAATTTGGGCGCCCAGCTGCTAAGTTTGAGCATGGTTTTCAGTCCCATATTGGTATCTAAATATGGACGGGCTTCATTAATCAGAGCCGGCAATTTGGGTATGGTGCTGGGCTGCAAAATCTCTGCAGCCAGAGCGGTTAGAAATTGCTGTTGTTTGCTGGCCCGGTCGATATCACCCAACTGATAATCACGATAGCGTACAAAAGCCAGGGCCTGGCTCCCATTCAGGCGCTGCAGCCCGGGATAGAGGTTTATGCCCTCGATGGGCTTGTACATCCTTTGGGGAACGTCAATCGTCACCCCTCCCAGGGTATCTACCACTTTGGCAAATCCTTCAAAGTTTAGTTCCACATAATAATCAACCGGTATGCCCATTAAATTCTGAACCGCCTTAACCGAAGCCTCCGGGCCTCCATATGCATAGGCCGCATTGATTTTGCCAACCTCGCCGCCGCTAAGCGTAACCCGGGTATCCCGGGGAATGGAAACAACGGCTACCTTGTTTAAATTGGGATCAATAGTAACCAGGATGATCGTGTCTGAACGTGATGCGGTTTCTCCTTTACGCTCGTCCGACCCCAGAACCAGGATACTGGTACGCTCGCCGGGCTGTTCAGGCTCGGCCGGCTGATTCTCCTCTGCCGAGATACTCGGTTGATTGCGATTGAAAAGGTTGGCCATTCCGGCACCGGCGCCAAAACAGATTCCGAACACCAGTGCGGCCACCAGCACGAATTTAAAATAAAACTTTAGTGTAGTCTTACGCATTAGTAGTGGCTCCTTTGGTTAATGGCTATACATCAACACTGCGGTCGGGAGAAGGGCGCCCCCGGTTGCGGCCGGTCAGCAATCCGATGCGATCTGCGCCCAAGACAATAACAAATAACAGTAAAGACAACAGTAGTGATGCTTTGGGGCTGGTGGCAAAAGTCAACAAGACGGCAATCCCGCTGAAGAAAGCGCTGATGCCGTAGATGATAAACACGCTGCGGCGGTGGCTCATTCCCATGGCCATCAAACGATGATGCAAATGGTCTTTGTCGGGCAGAAAAATCGGTTTACGATTATTAATGCGGCGTATTATGGCAAAAAAGGTATCGAAAATGGGAATACCCAGGATAACGATCGGTATCAGCAAAGAAACCACCGCTGTGCCTTTGGCAGTACCCATAATGGCCAAACAAGCCAATACAAAGCCCAAGAAGTTCGAGCCGCTATCCCCCATAAAGGTGCGCGCGGGGTGAAAATTGTAAGGGAGAAACCCGATGATGGCGGCAACCAGCAACAAGGCTGCCATAGCCACGTCCACCTGTCCCTGGCGCAATGCCACTATCCCCATGGCAGTAGCGGCGATTGCCGAGACTCCTCCAGCCAATCCATCCAGGCCGTCGATTAAGTTTATAGCATTGGTAATCCCTACGATCCACAGGAAGGTTAACGGGATGCCTAAGAACCCCAGAGCCAGCATGCCGTCAAAAGGATTGGTCATGAAGTGCACCATAGCCCCGTAATACATCGCTACGGCGGCAGCCAAAGACTGACCCAGAAGCTTGACCAATGGGGAGAGATGATAAATATCGTCGGCTGCCCCGACCAAAAAAATGATAGTCGCTCCCAGTACCAGCCCCAGCATAGGCCCGGTAACCTTGGTAAAAATGATCAGACTGAGCATAAAAGCCGCAAAAATCGCCAGGCCGCCCAATCGGGGCATTTCAACTTTATGCACCTTGCGTTCATCCGGGGGGTCAATTGCTCCCAGATTGCGCGCCAGTTGAGTTGCCAATGGCACACATAATATCGAAATAAAGAAGGTACTTATCAATGCCACAGAAATATGGGCATAAGTCAGCATTTGGTTACTCCTCCCCCAAGTCCAAAGCTAGGTTCATTCTAACACCGCTATTTTAGGTTGTCTATATGGCAAGTATAGGATAAAACCCTGTCAAGAGGTGACGAATATTGAGTAATTGGGAGATATATTGCTATCAGACAGGCCTAGTAATATAATTAATGAGATGGTCCGGGGGCAAACCTAGACCATTTAGTTTTAGTGAGGAGTACGGTAATGAAGATCGCCTTGTCAGGTTATTATGGGTTTGACAACGCTGGTGATGAAGCCTTATTATTGGCCATCACCTCATCCATCAAAGCCATGGCCCCAAAGGCTGATTTCGTTGTGTTTTCTGGAAATCCTGCCCGGACAACTGCTTCCCACGGCCTCTATGCGGTTTATCACAAAAACCCCTGGCAAGTGTGCCGGCAGTTGCATCAATGCGACCTCTTAATCAGTGGCGGAGGTAGCATTTTTCAGGATGTTACCAGCGCTCAATCCCTGTGGTATTATATCGGGGTGGTGGCCCTGGCCAAACTCTTGGGCAAACCGGTGATGTTTTACGCCCAGGGGGTGGGGCCCATAAATCTGCCCCTGAGTAAATGGCTGATGCGTTTGATCGCTAATAAGGTGAATATAATCAGTGTGCGCGACCGGGAATCGGCCGAGCTTTTGAAGCAATTGGGCGTTGTTAAGCCCCCTGTCCTGGTGACTGCAGATCCGGTATTCGCCCTGCAGCCGAATGAGGACGATAAGCGGGCTGTTTCCGGCCATTTGCCGGCTTCGCCTTGCATCGGGGTTTCCGTCCGCCGCTGGGCCGCCCTGGAAGGCTATCAAGCCGCTTTGGCGCAAGTATTAGACGCACTGGCGGATCAGGGCTATCAAATCCTGTTTCTGCCCATGAGCTGGCCTGAGGATGTATCCGAATCACAGCGAGTGATGGCTCTCATGCGGCGCCCGGCGACGTTATTGAACCAGAATCTGAGCAGCGGAGAACTCCTGGCCGTGATCAGCCAGTTGGATATGATGATAAGTATGCGCCTGCACGCTTTGATATTTGCAGCCACCCAGGGGATCCGTTTCGCAGGAATATCTTATGACCCCAAAGTGGAGTCCTTCCTGGGACAATTCGCTTTAAACCCGCTGCCCCTGGATGCCGGGGGCATGGCAGCACAGATCGCCGAAATTCTAAATGACAGTAAAATGCAGCAAGCAGTCATGGAGATGGCCGCGGAGCTGCATCGCCGCGCACAAGAAAACGCGCGCCTGGCATTGAACTTAATACCCAGAAAGGCTGTCGCCAGCAACAAGTAGAAATCGATTTCAGAGCACGGCTACTGATTTTAAAGAGGATAACAGATGAGCAACAAAACCGGAAAAACCTTCATAGGGGTTTCAATCACCATTTTTTTCTCCAAGCTTTTGGGCTTTGTCCGCGAGATAGTCTTTGCCTCAGTGTTTGGAACTACAGTTTTAGCCGATATGTTTCAGGTGGTATTCAGCTTTCCCAGCCTGTTTTTTTCAAGCATCGGCACCGCCTTGTCAGCTGTCAATATACCTGACCTGACCTATTTCATCACCCAACGTTCCAAGGAAGAGCGCAACCAGTATCTGGCCAATTTATTTGCCCAGGTTACCCTTTTAGCGACCGCAATCACTTTACTGGGCATTGTTTTTGCACCGGCTTTGACCCGTATTATTGCTCCGGGATTCAGTTCGGAAGTTACTCATTTAGCAGTCTTGCTAACCCGGATCATGATGCCCACCCTGTTATTTGTCAGTTTAACCTTTCTGACCGCCGGGGTTTTGCAAGTACATCAATATTTCCTGGTGTCTGCCAGTATCAGTATCCCTTTTAATATGCTTATAATAGCCTCCCTGCTATGGAGGGGCAGCGACCTGGTCTTTCTGGGCTATGTAACCACCCTGGGGTGGCTCTTGCAGTTCTTGATCCAACTCCCGGTGCTGATCCGCGAAAAATACCATTTGCGTTTTAAACTGCAATGGAGCGATCCCTATATTCGCAATACCTTCAAAAGCCTGCTGCCTATTCTCATGGGCAACTCCCTTTTGCAGCTGTGTTTGATCATCGACCGTACCTTTGCCACTCATCTCTCACCGGGCACGGCTGCTTCCCTGGCCTTCGGCGGCAATCTGTTTGTCACCATAACCAGCGTTTTTATCGTGGCTATGACTACAGTAGTCTTTCCGCGTTTATCCCAGTATTGCCTGGATAGAGATTTCGAACGGATTAGGTTCTTATTGGGGCAGGTCTTTAAAATGCTGCTGTTCATTCTTTTGCCTTATCTTCTGCTGGTAATCTGTTATCATAAAGAAATCATAGCCCTGGTTTATCAACGCGGGGCTTTTGGAGCAGAATCTACCGCCATGACTTCTTTAGCCTTCTGGTTTTACAGTTTTGCGGTACTGGGCTACCTTTGCCAGGAGGTTTATAATCGCGTTTTTTATGCTTTGAAACGCTTCAAGATGCCTATGATCGCCAGCGGCTGCTGCATACTCATAAATCTGGGTCTGGATTATGTTTTGTTTCGTCCGGCAGGAATAGGCGGCTTAAGCCTTTCTACCTCGGCAACCATGCTGCTCTATGCAGTCTGGATGTCAGTCATGCTAACCAGAGAGATCGGGGCTTTCATCAACCGCGATCTGATCTTATACCTTTTTAAGCTGCTGCTTCCCGCTCTGGCCATGCTGGGAGTAGTGTGGGGCTTTGATTTTCTGAGTATAGGCCGATCCAGCTTGGGTTTTCTGCTGCCCTTGGCAGCCAGCATGGCGGCGTATTTAGGCATCGCTTATTTACTGGGCCTGATTAAAGTGTTTTTCTTAAAGGAGGTTTAAGGCTGGTGAATAATCACAAATTGAAATGGCTGTTATGGGGCGGGTTGTTGCTGTTCCTGGTTTTATCCTATAGCGGCTGGCAGCTGCGTACTGGCATCGAAGCCAATAACCAGCGGCTGATCACAGTAGCCGATTATCGGGAGATGTCCCGTTCGGCAGCTACCGCCAATGTCTCCATGGACAGTGTCCTAGAGCGCCTGCAGAACAATGGAGTGCGTCATATCGGGCTAAAAGAGACCAGCCTCCGCGAATTGGCGTTTCAAGGCGATGTGTACCTGTGGAGTTTCGGCGAATTTCGCACCTTCCATGAGGCCAATCAGCCCCAGCTGTGGAACAAGGTTTTAAGCAGCATGGGCTCTCAACAGGTAAGCCCCGCCAATCTGGTGGCGGTTACCAGCCAGGAGCAGGTTGCCCAATTTTTAAGTACGCAGCTGGAGTCCCGCTACCAGGCTGGACAGATAATCCGCCTAATCGAAGGGGAAAACCATTATTTTATTATAAACAGCGCCGCTGCCGTTCTCGACAAGCGCAAGGAAATACAGCCTCAACTCGATATGATACTGGGTTTTGATCCCCGGGAAATCGAGCAGATCAAGGCCTATGGCTTAGAGATAGTCTTGCGCCCGGAAAACAGCAAGGGCACATCCCTTGAATATTTGCAGGAATACGAGGCTATTGTCCGTGATTACGACGTCAAGTACCTGGTTTTTTCCAATGAGGTGAGTGGTCAACCCGCTCATCTCGATAACATATCCGATCTGGTCAACCGCTATGGCCTGATGATCGGGGTAGTAGAAACACCGGAACAATTAGGCTACGTTAATACCCCCGGTCTGGATGAGGTGCTGGAGAAAACCGGGTATCCCATCAATAGGCTCTACACCTCGGTTAATGATGACTTCGTCAAAAGCATTGATGACAGATATTATCGCTGGGTGCGCGCCGTAGTCGATCGTGGCATCCGCATCCTATATGTGTCACCTTTCAAGGATTTAAAGCTGGATGCCGGACAGAATTTGGATAATACTATCGACACCATTGGGCGTTTTCATGAGACTATGCAGGCCAAAGGCTTTATTTTGAATGAGGAACTGCCCATTCATCCCAATCAGACCCCCTCCCCCTGGCACCGTTTTATGGTGTCATTAAGTTTGGTTTTTGCAGGCAGCCTCTATCTGTACTACCTATTTAAATGGAAACCTCTTTATCTTTACCTGTTGCTGCTCCTGGGAGGAGCTTTCAGCCTGTTCGTTAACCTGTTCACGGGGCTCGATCTTTCCAAGCTATACGCCCTGGGGGCGGCGATTTTGTATCCAACTTTGTCCAGCCTGCTATTGCTGCTATACCTTCGCGACCGGCGGCATCACCCCTTATGGCTGAAGACCCTTTATGGCTTGCTGCTGGTGGTGGGGATCAATCTTCTGGGCGGATATACTGTAATAGCCAGTCTGGCAGACATCCGCTATATCATGAACATAAAGATTTTCAGCGGGGTTAAATTATCCTTCTTCCTGCCCTTGTTACTGTTCATGCTAAATTATTTCAGCTGTTTCAAAGGCGAAGATAAGCTTAGTATGGCGGTATGGAAGACCCTGCAGTTAAAGCCCAGCTACCTGGTCCTGTTCTTATTCGCAGTAGCTGCGGCCGCGGGATATTATTATCTGGGGCGGAGCGGCAACAATATCGTCAGTGTATCTTCATTAGAACTGCGGGTGCGCGAAATCCTGGAAATGATATTTCCCGCCCGGCCGCGTTTCAAGGAAATCATGATTGGTTACCCGGCCCTAATCTCTGGAGTATACCTTTATCATAAGTGTCGCCAGGATTTCATACTATTCATATGGGGCCTGGCGGTGACAGTCGGCAGCATTTCTATGGTCAACAGCTTCTGCCATGTATTTACCACTGCCTCAATATCACTGCAGCGCAGTTTAGCAGGGATTCTGGTGGGGGCAGTAATAGGCCTGGGCGTGGTCCTGGGCATAATGCTTTTGGAATGGATAGCCAAACGGTTTTTTCCAGAGATACTCAACTATGATTACCGGTAATGAATAGGCTGTCCCCGAGAGTCGGAAGTCTCCAAGGACAGCCTGATATTTACTCTATGGTCTTTCCCTGAGCTTAGCATACAGTTTTGTCCTGCTAATTCCTAATATTTGCGCAGCCTTAGTTTTATTGCCTTTCACCTGCTTTAATGTTTCCAGAATTTTCGATCGTTCGTAGGATTCATATTTCTCCCAAGGCGATATATTGTCATCTTGGACTTCTGTTAATTGCCGCCTGAATCCGTTGGTTGAGTTGCCCAAAATGGCATTGATCTCCTCCATAGTGATGGTATCGTCTTCTGAAAGTATGACTAGTCGTTCCACTACATTCTTTAATTCTCTTATATTGCCATACCAGGGGTACTCTTTTAACTTTGTCATCGCTTTTTTGGAAAATTTCTTTTTAGTGTTATATTTGCTATTTATGTTGCCAACGAAATACTCACAAAGCGGTTCAATATCTTCTGGCCGTTCTCTAAGCGGTTTAATGTGAATGGGAAACACGTTCAACCTATAAAATAAGTCCTCTCTAAAGAGACCATCCCTGACTCTCTGAGGAAGGTCTTTGTTGGTTGCAGCTAAAATTCTTATGTCTAATTTTATGTTTTTTATTCCCCCTACTTTTCTGATTTCACTGGTTTCAAGGGTCCGAAGAATTTTGACCTGTATGTCATAAGGACAGTCTCCTATTTCGTCCAAAAACAGAGTGCCTCCGTACGCTATTTCAAATAATCCGGTTTTACCTCCGCGAATCGCACCTGTAAATGCTCCATCTTCGTATCCGAAAAGCTCGGTTTCCAACAGGTTCGGCGGTATGGATGGAATAACTACCGGAATAAAAGGGCCATCCTTTCTTTTACTTTTCTGGTGAATTGTTTTGGCCAAAACCTCTTTTCCAACACCAGACTCCCCGGTTATTAGCACTGCAGTATCAAAAGGTGCTACTTTAATAATTTTTCCAGCCAGCCGCTCCATTTCAGAGCTTTCAAAAACCAGTTCATTTTCTAAAAACAGAATTTCTCTCAAACACTGGACTTCACCCTGATACCTTTCATTTTGGCGCCTTAATTTTTCGAGTTGGTCTTTAAGCTCGGTAAGTTCCTCCAGAATTGTTGATGTTGATAAGTAGTATTTAATACTCCCGTCTTTATCGTATATGGGGCGAACGATGCTCATAAATTCTCTACCGTTTTTTGTAAGTATGATACCCGTCTGTATACCTTTACTTTTAATATTTGCCAACGAGCGGGTAATGTAACCTGCTTTTATCAACTCCCTGGTCGTCATCCCCAACCATTCATCCTGAGAGATGTTCAGGAAATCACACAGACTTTTGTTCATCCAAATGACCCGGCCCTCCTCATTACTGAGGGCAACTGCATCCGAAATACTGCTTAAGATGTCAAAAAAATCTTCACTAGTCAAGTCGGATAGGTTATTTTGAAGCATTATAATACCCCCCCATTTTTCAAGACACTAAAAGTGGTCATCTGTTTGACTGTCTCTCGCTCTGAAAGAATCTCCAGGACAACCTTAGCTTTGAATTCTGGCGTGGAGTTGTGCCTTGCATTCATGATGTTAGTATAACTTAGATTTGAGATTTGTTGTCTCACCCTATGGGAGCATTATATCCATCGGCCCCCACTTTTTTGTATGATATTGTTCTTGTCCATTAATATCTTTATGCCGATTTAAGGCACTTTAATACAACTGAGTACCAGCTCTGAAATATACGCTAAACCTCCATTTTTCCCGATATATAGGTCTTTCGCTGACTGTTCACCCCGCGCCAATGGGTTGGCATACATGTTGCGTTTACTTTTTGCAACGAGGGAGGAGGTATAAGTAGAAATAATGATTCAGAATATCCGAGGTGAATCAAGAAGACAGGTGTTCACGTTATTTCTTTATTGAGGAGGATGAGTTTATGGACATTAAAAACAGAGTGGCGGTAGTGACAGGAGGGGCTTCCGGACTGGGTGAAGCTACTGTGCGGAGACTGGTCCATAAGGGTGCCCGGGCAGCAATACTCGATATGAATGAAGCCAGAGGCAATGATCTAATAAACGAATTGGGCCAGGATAATGTTGTTTTTTATAAAACTAATGTGGCGGTCACCGAGGAAGTTCAAATGGCAATTGATGAGGTAATGGAAAAATGGGGCCATATAGACATCTGCTGCCCGATCGCGGGCATTGGCAGCGGCGAGAGGACTGCCAGCAATAAGGGGCCGCACAGTTTGGAAGTTTTCAGAAGGACCATCGAAATAAATCTGATTGGGAATTTTGACACTATCAGGCAATGTTCATTTTATATGCTCAAGAATGAACCTAATCATAATGGCGAAAGAGGAGTTATTGTCAACTGTTCATCCGATGCGGCATTTGAAGGGCAGGTCGGTCAAGTTGCTTATGCAGCCAGCAAAGCAGCTGTAATAGGCATGACATTGGTTATTGCCAGAGATCTGAGTGGTCATGGCATTCGATGCTGCGCCATCGTCCCAGGCCTCTTTGACACGCCAATACTGAAAGGAGTACCTGAAGCAACCAAAGAAGCGATTGCAAAAGGCATTCCTTTTCCATCACGAATGGGTAACCCCGATGAATTTGGATTCCTGGTAGAACACATTATTGAGAACCCCTATCTAAATGGTGAGTCGATTAGGCTTGACGGAGCAGTGCGCATGCAGCCGAGGTAGCAGAAATCCACACACCCAATATTTCTGTGTAGCTAAAGACTTAATGAAAGGTGGGGTAAACACATGGGTAAGCAAATCATTTTTCACCCCGGTGCATTGGACGAAAGGGAAGGCAAACTGATTCAGATGGGAAATAAATGCAATAGATGCGGGAAGACCTCGTTTCCAGCAGTTGAGCTGTGTCCGGCATGCTCATCTGACGATGTGGAAAAGGTGCCTCTTAGTACGGACGGAACCGTATTTTCCTGGAGTGTAACTAGGGTTCCTGTAGGCCCATTCAAACCACCTGTTATCGGCGCTTATATTGATCTACCCGAAGGAACGCGCATATTTGCTCAGATTCGTTCTGACGCAGATAAGGTAAAAACCGGTATGAAGGTAAGAGTGGAAACCGGCGTTGTGTGGACAGAGAAAGACGGAACTGAAGTTCTGGGTTATTATTATGTGCCTATCGAGGCAGGATGCGGAGGTGTACGTCAATGAGAGATGTGTTCGTGCTTGGGATTGGTCAGACCATTTTCGGGAAACACTCTGACAAAACCGTCAATGATCTGGGTGCAGCGGCGACATTGGCTGCAATCAAAGATGCTGGCATCTTCCCTAAAGAGCTTCAAACCGCATATTGCGGAACATTATATAGTCCGCCTAATCCTGTCCAGTCTATTCTCACTCGCCTGGGCATAGACAGGATCCCCATGTACACCGTTGAAAATGCATGTGCCAGTGGTTCCAGCGCGGTCCATTTATTGTACAAAGATATAGCCTCAGGTTTTTGCGACATTGGTATCGCTTTGGGTGTAGAGTCGCTATCCGCTTTTCAGAGGAAGTTTGGCAAAGGACTTCTGGTCATAGAGGGAGACCTGCAGGGAAAGCTGGGCCTGACTATGCCCTCTTTTTTTGCCAAAATGTGCAACCGGCTCATAGAGCAACGCGGTGCAACACTTGAGGATATTTGTTATCCGTCAATCAAAAACCATAAAGCTGGGATGACCAACCCATATTCACAATATAAAACCGAGGTTACCTTCGAAGAGATTATGGCTTCTGCTATGATTGCAGACCCAATTACAGTATTGCAGTGTTGTCCACAAAGTGACGGGGCCGCAGCGGTCATCCTCTGCTCCAAGGAATATTACAAAAACCACAATAAGAATAAGAAACGTCCTGCGGTTAAGATAGCCGGTTCTGTTATCTCGGTCAGTGGATATGAGGACTCTTCCTTTGATCCTCTGGCTTTAAGAAGTATGATCGATGGCGCAAAGATCGCTTGCGATATGGCAGGGGTGGATGCCCGGAAGGACATTGACGTAGTAGAGATGCACGATGCCTTCTCCGGCGAGGAATTGGCCGCCTATGAAATGTTGGGCCTCTGTGGCCCGGGCGAAGGCGTAGCTTTCGCACGCTCCGGGGCTGCAGAACTAGGCGGGCGCTGCCCGGTCAATCCCAGTGGAGGATTACTGTCTATGGGTCATCCTTTGGGAGCTTCAGGGGTGCGTGTAATAATCGACGTGGCTAGACAGCTTCGGGGTGAGGCCGGTGCAAGCCAGGTGCCAGGAGCCCAAGTAGGCATGACTCAAATGCTGGGTGGAGTACTCACCAATATGGAATCTGCAGTTGTTGCAGGGATTCATATTCTGGTAAAGTAGCCAGCGCTGAAAGTATGGAACTCGGAGGTGGTTTAGTTGAATCGTCGGGATATTATTTGCGATAGACGCGATCAAAGCTTGTGGATTTACCTTAATCGTCCCCAGGACATGAATTCTATTACTTCCGTCATGATGTTAGAAATCCAGGACGTTCTAGCCCTGGCGCAAGTTGATGAAGATATAAAAGTAATTGTTTTAGTTGGTAAAGGCGCTGCATTTTGTGCCGGTGCCGATCTAAAGGAAGTATATAGATACCTTTCTAAGGAAGCCAGTGCAGAGCCTGATTTCTTTGACATAGTTGAGCAAACCTTTGATCTCTTGATTAATTTTCCTAAACCTATAATAGCAGCGCTAAATGGTATTGCTTTAGCGGGCGGATTGGAACTGGCTATGACTGCTGATCTTATCATTGCCGCTGAGTCGGCCAAAGTCGGTGATGCACATTCCAACTTTGGACTATTGCCAGGAGCTGGCGGCTCTGTGCAACTGCCTCGTAGAATAGGCACTAATCGTGCCAAGTATCTCATGTTTACCGGTGAATTTATATCGGCTGCGGAAATGAAGGAGTTCGGACTGGTGAACCAGGTGGTGCCAGATGATGAATTGGATACCGCAGTCCAAAAATTAGCGGGAAAACTGTCGACTAAAAGCCCTTTGGTATTGCGAACCATGAAACAGCTGGTGCGGGATGGAATGGAGCAGCCAGTCGGGATCGCTTTGAAAACTGAGTTACTTTCCTTGCGCCAACATTTAAGATCTTACGATTCTGCCGAGGGGTTAAAAGCCTTTGTGGAAAAGCGCAAGCCGGAATTTAAAGGATTCTAATCAGTTTATTGGGATATAGACACTATCCGATAAGCCGGGTCCCAAGATGGAATGGATCGGGCCATGATTTATCAACATGAAAGGACTTGATGATATGAATTCAATACTGCCATATACAGACGAACATAGAATGTTTCGGGCAGGCTTTGCTAAATTCGTTGAGAAAGAAATTGTGCCCTATTATGACCAATGGGAAAAGGAAAGGATTATTCCGCGTGGACTTTATAAGAAGATGGCCGATTACGGCTATTATAATCCGGATGGGGACCCGGAGTATGGCGGTGATGGAGGCGATTTTCTATACTGGCAGATCATATTCGAAGAATTGGGGCGGAAGGGCTTCCTGAGTGTTCACACTATTGTTACCGCAGCCATAATGATTCCTTACTTCAATGCCTTTGGCACCAAGGAACAAAAAGACCGCTGGCTTAGCGACTTGAATTCGGCGGAGAAACTATGCGGTTTGTGTTTAACCGAACCTGGTGCGGGATCAGATGTCCAAGGGATCATTACCCGGGCGGTGAAAGATGATGATGATTGGATAATCAATGGTTCCAAAATGTTTATCTCCAATGCAGTAAATGCTGATATGTTCGTGGTTGCAGCCAGAACGAAATTTGATGGCAAGCCATCTGAGGGTATGAGCTTGTTTGTGGTTGAAAAGGGTACCCCGGGTATGGAAATTGGCCCTCAAATTGAAAAAATCGGACAGCATGCTCAGGATACCTGCCCGGTTTATTTTGACAACTGTCGGGTGCCCTCATTCAATCTTCTGGGGAAAGAAAACCATGGTTTCGTACAGATGATGCATCGGCTCGGACGGGAAAGGCTGTCTATTGCTTTGCTGGCGGTTGCCAATTCAGAAGGCGCACTGGAACTGACCATGAACTACACAAATGAAAGAAAGGTGTTTGGAAAACCGTTGGCATCCTTCCAGAATACCCAGTTTGTTTTGGCTGAACTAGCAACTCGGATTGCAGTGGGCAGAGCTTTCGTGGAAAAATGCATCCTATTGGAGATGGCTGGCGAGAATGTAGATGTTGTTGCGGCTATGGCTAAAAACTATACTTGTGAGCTGCAAAACCGGGTGATGTACGAGTGTCTCCAGCTGTTTGGCGGTTATGGATACTGTGCGGAGTATGAAATCTCCAGGAGATTCGTAGATGCCCGAATACAGAATATTTACGGAGGCACCACCGAAGTCATGAAATTGATCACTGCCAAGGCGCTCTACAGCGGGCAGCTATAATTTGGACCGGGATGTTCTGCACGCAGTTGCGGAGTGAAAAGGAGCGATTAAGTATGGGTTTACCGTTAGATGGGATTAAGGTTATTGATCTATCGCGTTTGCTGCCGGGGCCGCTTTGCACACTCATTCTTGCCGATTTGGGCGCAGAAGTCATTAAGGTTGAAGATCATATGGGCGGAGATTATATCCGCTGGATAGAACCCAAAATGAAGCACCAAAACCCGACATTCTATGCTTTGAACCGAAACAAAAAGAGCATACGGCTTAATCTGCGCTTTGAGGAGGGCAAGGAGATACTAAAAAATCTCATAAGGTCTGCAGACGTGGTAGTGGAAACATTTCGCCCCGAAGTTATGGAGCGATTAGGATTGGGCTGGAATCAATTAAAAGACATTAATCCTCACCTAATCTACTGTTCGCTTACCGGCTACGGACAGAATGGCCCCTACAAGGAACTGCCCGGACACGATTTAAATTATTTGGCCATTACCGGAGCCCTTAGCATGATGCAAACCCGTGGGGGGGTGCCAGTTATGGCCGGTCTACCAATAGCTGATATTGGCGGAGGATCGTTGCCCGCTGCCGTTGCTATTCTGGCAGCTCTATACAGTGTGCGTTCCACAGGAATCGGTCAATTTGTTGATGTTGCTATGGTCGATGGTTTGAGTTTTTTCCTGAGTTTTTTAATGACGCAATATATGGCTGATAAAGACCTGCACCGTATTGAAAATGATTGGATTAACGGCGGGTATG
>NZ_DIPG01000142.1:14295-25937 GCF_002426325.1 Syntrophomonas sp. UBA5494
TTAACGGCGGGTATGCTTTCTATAATGTGTATCAAGCGTCAGACGGAAAATACCTGGCTCTTGGCTGTGTAGAAGAAAAATTCTGGAGCAATTTCTGTAAAGTCATAAAGAGAGAGGAACTAATTCCGGAAATGTTTTCCGAAGAGCCCCGGCGATCGAAAATAATTGATGAAATAGCAGAAGTTATCAAAAGCAAAACCAGCTCGGAATGGCTTGAGGTTTTTCGCCACAGTGATGTTTGTATCACCAAAGTAAACAATTTAGAGGAAGCACTTAATAATCCTCATATCATGCAACGACAACTCTGGTTCATGCAAGAGTATTCGCCTGAAGGGCTGATCCCGCAGATGAATTTCCCGGTGAAGTTCTCGGAGAAAAATCTAGGATGGCGTACTCCTCCGCCACAATTGGGAGAACATACGGAGGATGTCTTGCTTTCAATAGGTTACAGTTCCAAAGATATCGAAGAGCTGTCTAAGAAAAAGGTAATCTAACTGGTTTGGGTATTTAATAAATGAAAAGAGGGATAAATATGAGTTCCAATAGTTGGAAGTCGGATTATGATAAAAAGCTCATTTCCCTTGATGAATTAGCTAACAAAATCCAATCTGGAGATACTGTTACAATAGGCTTCGGTGTTTCAGGCCCTTCAGGGCAGTTGACAGATGCTCTTCTCGACCGGAATCAGGAGTTGGAGCATGTACGCATTTGCGATGTTGTGTTAACGAAACCCAGTAAATTGACAGATCCGCAATTTATGACATCAATTGAGGGTAGAATCGACTACATGTCGGCTTTCTGTCTGAAGATAAGCCGCCGGATTTTTAAAGAACAAGTAGCTGATTTCTATCCTGTTCAGGGAGATGATGTTGCAGATAAACTACGCAACATAACCGACGTCTTTATTTTAATGGTAACACCCCCCGATAGTCGTGGTTATGTTAATTTTGGCTTATCAAACTTCTATCATACGGATATGATTCAGAATAGAAAAAAATCAGGCTTCCGGTTGGTAATCGGTGAAGTAAATGAGCAAATGCCGGTAGTGTTTGGCAATAATTGGGCTCACATTTCTCAGTTTGATTTCTTTTGTGAGAATTCAAGCCCTATTCCTACTTTACCCAAGATCATTCCAACCGACTTTGAAAAAGGATTTGCTAATTATGTTTTAGAATTAATAGATGATGGAGATACGATCCAAATGGGTGTAGGGGGCATTTCAGAAGCAGTGGTTGGTAATCTAGGCGAAAAGCATAATCTGGGTGTATTATCTGAAATGGCTCCTGCGGGTTTGGGTGAACTGATGGAAAAGGGAATTGTCACTAACGTTCTCAAGCCATATCACCGGGGGGTTAATATTGCAACGTTCTGTCTGGGAGATCAAGCGCTTTACGATTATGTCCGGGAAAATCCGGCCGTTGAGCTTCATCCTGCCAGTTATACTAATAATCCAACATTTATTGCCAGTCATCCCAATATGGTAGCGATTAATACTGCGATCATGACAGATCTCACCGGGCAAATTGCATCAGAAGGAATAGGACATAGGCACATAAGCGGCACCGGGGGTCAACTCAATTTTCAAATTGGCGCATTTTGGTCAAAGGGCGGTAAGGCCATTACTTTGATTCCTTCTTCAGCTAAACTGTCCGATGGCCGTATCATATCAAATATTGTGCCAGAGCTGCCCCTGGGAACCCCTGTTACCGTACCACGGACTTTTACCGATTATATCGTAACCGAGTACGGCGTTGCCCGCTTAAGATATAAGACCAGGCGACAGCGGGCTTTGGAACTCATTTCAATCGCTCATCCTGATCTTAGAGGGGAACTGCGCGATAGTATGAAAAAGAATTTCTATTTTCACACCAGGTCAACAGCATAGCTCATGCCTACCTTGAACCAAAGCACTGAGCCACCACTGGGTGAAGTTTTATACCATAATAGACGTGTAACGCAATGTTTGCATAAGCATTGCGTTACACAACTTTCACTTTTCTAAAATGTAGAATCCCGCATAATCAAGGTTCGTAGAACCTTAACGGTCAAACTCAGAGTCAATGATTACCGGTAATAAATAGGCTGTCCCCGAGAGTCGGAAGTCTCCAGGGACAGCCTGATATTTCCTATGAGCAGGTGTGGTTTGCCAAACCGCACCTTTTTTCTCGCTTATAATTCCCTGGGTCTGAGGGTGGGGAAAAGGATGACATCGCGTATCGATGGCGACCCGGTGATGAGCATGACCAAACGATCGATACCAATGCCCAGTCCCCCTGCAGGAGGCATGCCATACTCCAGGGCAGCAATATAGTCTTCATCCATCATATGGGCCTCGGCGTCTCCGCCGGCCCGTTTGGCGGCCTGTTTCATGAAACGCTGTTTTTGGTCAATCGGATCGTTAAGTTCGGAGAAGGCATTGGCGATCTCCCGCTGCATGATAAAGACCTCAAAGCGGTCGGTCAATTCAGGATGCTCACGGTTGCGTTTAGCCAGTGGCGATATTTCAACCGGATGGCCGTATACAAAGGTGGGCTGAATAAGCTGTTCTTCAACCCGGGCCTCAAAGACCTCGTTGATTATCTCACCCCGGGATGCCGTATCATCTACCTCCAGCCCCAGACTTCTAGCCTGGGTGCGGGCGGTCTCATCATCACTTATTGTACGGAAGTCCAGACCAGTATGTTCTTTAATGGCGTCAAGCATCTGCACCCGCTTCCAGGGTGTCGAAAAATCGATAATCTGTTCTTCAAATTCTACCTGCATGGAGCCATTGACTTTGAAAGCCGCTCTGCTGATCAATTCCTCAGTTAATTCCATCATGTCCTCATAGTCGGCATAGGCCTGGTACAGCTCCAGCATGGTAAATTCGGGATTGTGGCGGGTCGATATCCCTTCATTGCGGAAGTTGCGGTTGATTTCGTAGACTTTCTCCAGCCCTCCCACTAAAAGCCTCTTTAGATAAAGCTCTGGAGCCACCCGCAAGTAAAGATCCATATCCAAAGCATTGTGGTGGGTGATAAAGGGACGAGCTGTAGCGCCTCCCGGTATAGGTTGCATCATTGGAGTTTCTACCTCCAGGAATCCCTTGCTATCCAGATAATTTCTTATTTCCTTAACAACCTGACTGCGTTTGATGAATACCTCTTTGACCTCCGGATTGACGATCAAATCGACATAGCGCTGCCGATAGCGCAGTTCCACATCCTTAAGGCCATGCCACTTTTCCGGCAGGGGGTGCAATGATTTGGACAGATAAACCAAATCACTAACGTGAATACTGATTTCGCCCTTCTGGGTTTTGAAGACCTGACCTTCAATCCCGACCAGATCACCCATATCCATTTTTTTGTACAAATCATATTGGGCTTCCCCCAGATCATCGGCGCGAAAATACAGTTGAATTCTGCCGCTAATGTCCTGCAGATGCGCAAATCCAGCCTTGCCATGCCTGCGCTTGGACATGATGCGTCCTGCCACTCTGGCAGTCTGGTTTTCCCATTGCTCGAATTCGTCGACTATGGGCTTGGTAAAGGCATTACGTTCAAAACGATGGCCAAAGGGGTCCAATCCCAGGGACTTTAACTCTTCCATTTTTTCCAGGCGGACTTTTCTCAATTCGCTCAGGTTTTGCTCTTGCTCAGACATCAAGACACTTCCTCACATTTTGTTACCAGACCACAAGCCTTCGCTGCTTAAGCCCCGTAAAACCTGTCCCATACTCAAGCAAGGATAGACCGTACCGATCTATCCTTGGGTCAGGATATCATGGCTGCCTTAAAGAACAGCTAGCAAAGGCTTTATCTCTGCACGTTGGTTATCTTATATTCTATAAGTCCAGCCGGGGCTTCCACAGCCACAATAGCATCTACCGATTTGCCCAAAATAGCGGAACCTACTGGAGACTCATCCGATATTTTACCGTCTTTTAATTTGGATTCAACCGTTGAAACCAGGGTTACGGTCACATTTCGTCCGCTTTTCATTTCCTGCAGGGTGACCCGGGAGCCCAATGACACAACATCGGTGCGGATGTCATTATCCTCCATCAAACGGGCCTTTTTTAAGGTTTTCTCCAGGGTCAAAATCCTGCCCTCAATAAAAGCCTGTTCATTTTTGGCATCTTCATATTCGGAGTTCTCACTGATATCCCCGAAAGCGATGGCCTGTTTAATACGCTCGGCCACTTCTTCACGGCGGAACGATTTGAGGTGCTCCAGCTCAGCTTCCAGCCTGGCCAGACCTTCTTTGGTTAAAAGGACTTCTTTTTCTTCTGCCATGCCATTTCTCCTCATCTGAAACTTACTTAATAAAAGCGAGACTATGCTCGCTACTGCCGTGATGCCCAAAATGGCCACGGTTCAATGACATTACTATCTTATGCTTTATGGTATTATAATGACTTCAAATAGCCTTGTCAAGGAATAACTCCCACAATCCCAGCGAACTGGCGGACTTTTCTATCCGGATGAAATCCGGCGGCAATACAGTTTCGGCTGTGACAGTTTCCCGGGACGGCTGTTTGGCGGTAATTATTCCCAGGCATAATTCCATGATCGGGGCCAGGCTGCACAACCTGGCTTCAACGCCATGATTCTTGAGGTTGTTTTCTAAGACCGGGGCTATATTCTCGCTGCGATTGCCCAACTGCAGGCAGAAGACGTCTGGAGGAGAGATGGCCACAAAGCGATCCCGGGGGTCAAATATCACCACCAGGTCTCCTTTGCTCCAGCTCCGGGGGTTGAATAAGCTGGTGCTGACCGCCCTGCCGTTTTCATACATCATTTGGTGGGCCACCGGCTCGTAGCGGGCGGGCTGATAGCTTTGTATCGACAAAGGCACGTCAAAACGTGAGGCATAATCCACAAAATCCACCAGATCCTCATTATCGGTAGCGATTATGATTCTCTTGACAGCGTGACGGTTAAGGCTGCGGTTGATGTACGCGGCGGCCAGGGCTTTGATAAAATGGTCTCCGAAGATTATTTGCATATCCACCTGGGGTAAAACGAATCTGGGTTTTAAACGGCGGTCAACCGCCAGGGCGGGCAGATTAAAATCCCGGGTCACATCAATGGACTTACTCAGCATCTGCTGCTGCCGTTCTGGTTCCATGCTATTGAGATTGCCTTCTCCCAAAGGCAAAACCACATGATAACCGCGGGCATTGATGACTGGCATATCGATTAATCGAGCCACCCGGGGGGCGAATAAAAAAGGGGCTAATCTATCCAGAAGATATTTCTGATATACCAGCCCCCGCTTATCGCTTTGCATGAGATTAAAAAAGGCAAATTCCAGCTCAGACATCTTCCTTCTCCAGGTCTACCACACCTGGCTTCATGTTGAGTTCCTGCAGCATGTGGTAATAATCCTTGGGGGTTATCTCTTCAACAGTCTTGTTGATCAGGGACACCATCAAGGCCTCAATCACGTTAGTCCCAAAGGAACGCCCTCCCATGTTGGGTGTGGTGGTAATAACCTTGCTGATACCACGTTGTTTCAGAAGCCGCATGTCGTCGCGGGTAGTGGTGTTGGTAATGATAATCTGCCCATTGAGCTTTTCCGGCAGATAGCGTTTGATATAATTGAAGTCACCTGCAATTACATCTGCTTGATAATAATATTTTGAATGCTTGGGAATTATGACTTCCTGATCTTTGCCAGTGGGATAAAGTTTATCAAAGGGCATGCTTACAACAACCGGGGCCACCATGCGGCCTATCATTTTTAATGCCTTTAAAGATTTAAGGGGTATGGGAACATCCAGGGTATATATCAAATCCCCCAGAGTCAGGTTGGCCCCTACCTCTTCCAAGGCTTCAGCCATACCGAAGCGATCTGCCGCACTGACCATCAGTACCTTTTTACCGCGTAAATCCAAAATTCCGTCTTTCTGAATATCCAGAACACATTTGCGTTCCAGGGTATTCTTGAGCCCGCTCCCGTCCACCATGGGGGTCTTCCTGGCAACCAGCAGTTTTTTGGCGTCTTTTATCACGTACCGCTTGCCGGCAATATAAATATAAAGGTCGATGCCGCCCATTCCGAAAGCATCAACCTTGCCATCCAGATCCTTTATCAATTGAATAGCTTTGTCCCAGTCCCCATCGGTTCCAATCCGTTCGATCAGGAACTTTTCTCCCATAAACTCGGTTTCAAAGCTATGATCCCGTTTTGAAGACCCCAGGCTCACACTTACAATTCGTTTCAACAGAGAACCTCCTTCGTCTGCAGCATACCTTAGAGTTCTTTACCGTGCAGCTTTTACCGACCGTAAAATCTTTTTTAATAATTCAGGATCAACCCACTTATCTTCAGTAATAGGGGAAGTGCCGATTTCAATAGGAATCACCTGGGCATCAAGAATGTTCTCTATTAATTTCAAACGCGTATCGGAGCCGATCAGGATGACTATATCAAAATCGCGCGCTTTGACGATAAGATCCATCAATTCGTTGAGCACATCTTTGCCGCTGCGGTTGTTAACATAATCAAGACGTTCTTGCTCGGTCATCAAAAATATAAAATCGACACCTTCCTTTTCCAGAAGGTGCTCAATTTCACTTTTATTCTTGATGGGAAAGCCCACGCAGGCAATGGATTGACCCTTACGCAGTTCGCCGATCTTTTCCAGGCGGGAAATGAAAGTACGATCGATCATCAGCCGATCGGCGGTCTCTTGCTGGGAAAATCCGCGAGCCCTTAGGACCAGGGCCTTTTTAAGTGTCGATGATATCTTGTTCCAGCTCACGATTTTGTCTTGGATACGATAAAATTCCATGTCACTACCCCTTGAGCACAATATGTATACAATCTGCATTTATTCTAGCATTTTACAGGGCTTGGAGCAACAAAACCAACTAGCGGGACGATGGGCCGCGGGGACGGATCCAAACGACCCTTTGCTCAGAAAGCGCAACCTTTCCTGAGCCTGCCCTATGAGGAAATTTAAAATATGCGGTTATATAACTGTCGGGAGGGTGATGGAAGCTAAGGCTGCCAGAAGCTCTTCGCGGGTTGCGGCCTGATTGATGGCCCCTCGAACCCGGCCGGCTCCTCTCAGGCCTTTGCAATACCAGGCAAAATGTTTGCGCATTTCCCTGACTGCGGTGTACTCACCTTTAAATTCGATGGCCAGATCCAGGTGCTGCCGGGCAGCCATAAAGCGCTCGCTTAAGGTGGGCGCAGGCAGGACTTGCCGCTTTTCAAGCAGGGCCGCCGTCTCGCGATATATGAAGGGGTTTCCCATGGCACCCCGCCCGATCATTACCGCGTCACACCCGGTTTCTTCGATCATCCTCCGGGCGTCCTGGGCTGACCAAATGTCTCCGTTGCCGATCACCGGTATATGCAGCTGTTCTTTGAGGGCTTTAATAGCTGTCCAATCGGAGTGTCCGGAGAAAAACTGCTGCCTGGTGCGGGGATGCAAAGCCACTGCAGCTGCGCCCTCTGCTTCAGCCAGGAGAGCTATTTCCAGATAGTTGCTCTGCTTGTCGTCCCAGCCTTTACGAATCTTCACCGTTACCGGCACGGTCACCGCATCGAGGACAGCGTCAAGCAAATCGCGGACTAAAGCGGGATCTTTCATCAAGGCTGCTCCTTCCCCATTGCGCACTATCTTAGGGGTGGGGCAGCCCATGTTTATGTCGATAATTTGAGCGCCGAGTTTTTCTAGTATTCTGGCTCCTTGGGCCATAGCCCCGGGTTTTGAGCCAAAGAGCTGGGCCGCAACCAACCCCTGCTCGCCTTCCACAGCGGCCAGTTGCAGGGTTTTTTGCTGATTATATACCAGCCCCATGTCACTGATCATTTCCGTGTAGACCAGGCCGCAACCAAACAAGCGGGCCATTTCCCGGCCCGCCCTGTCTGTGACTCCCGCCAGCGGCGCGGCCACTACCCGATTGGGTACTGCAACATTTCCAATTGAGAACATGTTCAACTCCGGTTTAATTCGTATATTAGGCGCAAACCCTCCATGGTGAGGAGATCATCAATTACATCAATGCAGTCGGTTTCCCCGGCAATAGTACCGGCCAGCCCGCCGGTTGCCACCACCCGCGGTTCAAATTCCAATTCTTTTTTCATGCGGCTGATAATACCTTCCACCTGACCGACAAATCCATAAATAATACCCGCCTGTATACTGCTGATGGTATTCTTACCCAGCAGGCTTTTGGGTTTAACCAGTTCAACCCGGGGCAGTTTAGCGGCTCTTGACACCAGGGCTTCAGTGGATATTTTGATGCCCGGCGCGATTGCCCCCCCCAGATAATCCCCCTTCTGGCTTATCACACAAAAGGTGGTGGCAGTGCCGAAATCAACTATTATCAGAGGACCGCCGTATTTATGAAATCCGGCTACGGCATTGACTACCCGGTCAGCCCCAACCTCACGGGGGTTCTCGTATTTAATGGCCAAACCGGTTTTTATTCCGGCTTCTACTATCAGGGGTTTGCACTTGAAGTACTTGGCGCTCAGCCACTCCAATTCCATCATAACTGTTGGTACTACCGATGAAATAACCACCGCGTCAATCTGTTCCAGTTTCAATCCGTTTAAGTTTAAACAGAACAACTCGCTGATTATGATGGCGTACTCATCACAGGTGCGCATGGTATCGGTGCGAATGCGCCAGTGCCCCACCAGTTCCTGCTTACTATATACTCCGACGGCCATGTTGGTGTTGCCCACATCAAATACGCAGATCACAGTTATTCATCTCCTATCTTCATAAGACCGTTAAACCGGGGATTCAGCCGGAGGGTATATGCTAATAAACCTCTAAAAGATCAAAACTGATGTCAAGACTCTGTATAGAGTGGGTCAGGGCTCCAACGGAGATAAAGTCCACTCCGCTTCGGGCGACTTCTTCCAGGCGGTCTTCAGTAATCCCCCCGGACGCCTCCAAGAGGGCCCGCCCGGCAACTAACTCGACCGCCTTTCGCATGGTGGGAGTATCCATATTGTCGAGCATAATGATATCCGCACCGGCTTCTAGAGCCAAATTCAGCTGCTCCAGGTTTTCTACTTCAACTTCTATTTTTACGGTTATCGGCGCCGCCCGGCGCAAGGTTCGCACCGCATTCAGAATTCCTCCGCCGGCCACTATATGATTGTCTTTGATCATGACTCCATCATATAGCCCAAAACGGTGATTCCGGCCTCCGCCGATTCTTACCGCGTATTTCTCCAACTCCCGCAGTCCCGGGGTGGTCTTGCGGGTATCTATGATACGGGCAGGGTAGTTTTGAATTTTATCCGCCATCTTCCTGGTGCGCGTAGCAATCCCACTAAGACGCTGCAAGAGATTCAGAGCCACCCTCTCGCCGCCTAAGAGCGCGGTGGTCTTCCCGCTGATTTCCGCAATACGGTCCCCGTACTGCACCATCTGCCCGTCGGTGATAAAAGTCTGGCACTGGACCGCCGGATCTAAATAGCGAAATACCGCCTGATAGACCCCTGTTCCGGCGATTATGCCCTCGGCCTTGGCAACCAGCATCCCCCGGGCTTGCTGATCCGCAGGAACCAGGTTAAAAGTGGTTATATCCTGTCGGCCGATATCTTCCTGTAATGCCTGTTTTATTATAGTGTCTATATTCATGCTGCTTGAGTATTCCCCCTGTCATGGGCTAACAATTCATAAAACTCATTTCTTTTATCCAGCGCATATCGTCCCTTTCCGGATAATCGGAACGATAATGCCCCCCGCGGCTCTCTTTGCGCCACAGGCAGGCTTGAATGATAATACGAGCCAGTATCAACATATTTATCGTCTCATAATAACTCAGGATATCCGTATGGCGGTGCATAGCATTATAAAGACTGTCGATCTCCAGATAAGCCTGTTTAAGGCCGCTCTCATTTCTTATGATGCCCACATGATCCCACATAATATCGCGCAGCCTCATGCGCACCTCATCAGGCCTGAATCCTTCCTGGCCGGGGCGGAAAATCCAGCCCGAATCAAACTGGCGGTATATTTCCCCGCTGTCAACCTGACGGCGATACATGATCTCCTCAGCCTTGTCAACAATGCGCTGTCCAAATACAATCCCCTCTAAGAGGGAGTTGCTGGCCAGACGGTTAGCGCCGTGAACACCGGTGCAGGCTGCTTCACCGCAGGCGTACAGTCCTCTGATACTGGTCTCTCCGTTGGTATTGGTGCCAATGCCTCCCATGATGAAATGCGCTGCCGGTGAGACCGGGACATATTCCCTGGTGATGTCAACGCCCCTCTCCAAACAGGTCCGATGGATGTTGGGGAAGCGTGCCGGACCGTCAGGTATAACGGTCATATCCAGGTATACATATGGTTTTTCGGTGTTTTGCAGTTCATTCCAGATGGCCCGGGACACGATATCCCGCGGAGCCAACTCTAAGAGGGAATGATAGCGTTTCATAAAACGCTCGCCTTCGCCGTTGTATAGTATGGCCCCTTCACCCCGCACCGCTTCTGAAATTAAAAAGCGCTGCGATTCGTGACCGTATAATACCGTGGGATGAAATTGAAAAAACTCCATATCGGTGAGTCTACACCCGGCCCGGAAACAGGCTGACATCCCGTCACCGGTGGCCACATCCGGGTTGGTGGTATGTTTATAGATCTGCCCGGCGCCGCCCGTAGCGATGATCACGGCCCGGGCGCTGTAGATGACGCGCTCCCCTTTTTTAGCATCGAAAAACAACGCGCCAAAGCATTCACAGTTATCCTCATCAGTCAGTATATCCAGCAGAAACTGATCTTCCCTGATTTCGATCCCGCTGTTGAGCTTGCACTTCTCCACCAGGGCGCCTCTGATAGCAGCCCCGGTGGTATCGGCAGCATGCAGGATACGAGCTTTGCTGTGGGCCCCTTCACGGGCCAGAGAAATGGCGCCATTTTTCATGTCGAACTGCGCCCCGGCAGCTATCAGTTCCCTGACCCGATCCGGTCCTTCCCGCACCAAAACATCTACCGCTTCTATATTGCACAGACCGGCTCCTGCTTCGAGGGTATCCTCCAGATGAAGAAAGGGGGAATCTTCCTCATGTACTGCGGCAGCAATCCCCCCCTGGGCTAATCCGGTATTGGAATCGTCTATATGTTTTTTGGTAGCAACTATGACCTGCCCGTGTTGTGAAGCTTTCAATGCGGTAAAAAGCCCGGCGATCCCGGTTCCCACGATCAAAAAATCGGTCTTTAGAACCGGGGTGTCTTTCCCCAAATCTTCAATATACCGAGTGATTATCATTCTCTTACCCCCTGCCAGGCCATATTATGGCCGAATTGCCAGCATCTTTTCCAAGGCCTGGCTGGCTTTGCCCCTGATCACATCGGGGACGGTTATTTCATACTGGCTCTTTTCCAGACACGCTGCCAGTATGGGTAAGGTCACCAATTTCATGTCCGGACATTTAAAACCGCTGCGCGCGATATAGAATTTCTTGTCCGGGCAGTTTTTTTGCAGGGTATAGAGGAAGCCTTCCTCGGTGCCAATTATGAACTCCCGCTCCGAGCTGTTCTTCACGTATTCCAGAATCCCACCGGTAGAACAGACTGCATCCGCCATAGCAGTTATGTCCGGGGTGCACTCCGGGTGCACCACCAGTCTGGCACCGGGATGTTCCTGCTGGCAGGCCTGCACCTCCGCCTTTTCCAACTG
>NZ_DIPG01000142.1:26125-31639 GCF_002426325.1 Syntrophomonas sp. UBA5494
AGGTTGCGGTCCGGCACAAAGATGATCTCCCGGTCCCGGGGGATACTCTGCACTACTGCCAGGGCGTTGGAGGACGTGCAGCACAGATCGCTTTCGGCCTTCACTTCAGCCGAGGAATTGACATAACTGACCACCATGGCTCCGGGGTGTTCTTGCTTTAATGCCCTGATCTCTTCGGCTGTTACCATATCCGCCATCGGACAGCCGGCTTCAGCCGCCGGCAGTAAGACGGTCTTGTCGGGGCTCAGAATCTTGGCGCTTTCCGCCATGAAATGAACCCCGCAAAATACAATTACCTCCGCCTGAGTCAGAGCCGCTTGCCTGGCCAGGTTTAAAGAATCCCCGACAAAATCGGCTGCTTCCTGAATCTCCGGCAACTGATAATAATGGGCTAAAATCACAGCCCCCCTAATTTTTTTTAACCGTGCAATGCTCTCCCGCCACTGCGCGGATGTCTGCATAACCATCCCTTCTATCTCTAATTACTCATCGGCTGAATTTTGTTGTGCTCATCTACAAAAATCACGGTCGGTTTGTGCTGTTGGCACTCCTCCTGAGAAAGCTGGCAATAGGTCAGTATGATGATTATATCACCTGTATGCACCAGCCTTGCGGCAGCGCCGTTCAAACACATCACGCCCGACCCCCGCGGGCCGGCGATAACATAGGTATCAAATCGTTCACCGTTATTGATATTGACGATGGTGACCTTCTCGTTTTCCAGGATGTCGGCGGCCTCTATCAGGTCCTCATCGATGGTAATTGATCCGATATAGTTCAAATTAGCTTCTGTCACCACAGCCCGGTGAATTTTCGACTTGAGCATACTGCGAAACATGATTACACCTCCACCAACCGGTTATCAATTAATCTCGTACTACCGAATTTCACTGCCAGGGCCATAAGTATTTTTCTGTCTACTTGATCAACATCGCCCAGATCGGCAGCATCGTAAATCTCAACGTAATCAATAATCGCCTGAGGGCTGGCTGCAATCACTTCGCGCATAATTTCTTTTAATCTGGCTACATCTCGTTCCCCTCGTTCGATCCGGCTATGTGCTTCTTTTAAAGCCCTGCTCAACACCAGTGCCTGCTGGCGCTGCTCGGCATCTAAATATACATTCCTGGAGCTTTTGGCCAGGCCATCTTCCTCTCGTACAATGGGAACTCTGACTATTTCTAAAGGAAAGTTGAGTTCGCGAACCATTTTTTCTATGACCATGACCTGCTGAGCGTCTTTTTGGCCAAAAAAGGCCTTATCAGGAACGCATATATTAAACAACTTGGATACTACTGTAGTCACCCCTTTAAAATGGCCGGGTCTTGACGCGCCGCACAGTTTTGCGGTGATCTCGCCGCCAACCTCTACAAAGGTACGGTATCCCGGAGGATACATTTCGCTTATTGAAGGCGCAAATAAAGCGTCAACATGCTTTTCCTCCAATAAATCCTGATCCCGGCTGAGATCTCTAGGATAAGTTTCGAAATCCTCTCCCACGCCAAACTGTATGGGATTGACGAATATACTGACGACTACTATATCGCACTTACTACGGGCCTGTTCTACCAGAGAAAGATGGCCCTCATGAAGATACCCCATAGTCGGAACCAGTCCAATGGTGTTGCCGGCCTTTTTTTGCGCCATACACCATTCTTGAGCTGATCCAACGCGGTCCAATATCAGCATTTTTTCTCCCAACCTCCCAGATTCTGCGAAGTGCAAAACACGCAGTTTTTCGGTTAATAAAGCTTTTCTAAGACTTCATCTTTTATAGTGAAACAATGCTCCGGAGCGGGAAAGGTTCCGGCCATGACTTCTTCTTTATATTGCTTCAAGGCTTCCGTAATGAGTGGTTGCAGGTTGGCGAATTTCTTGACAAACTTGGGAATATGACCGTGGAACATTCCCAGCATATCGTTGATAACCAGAACCTGTCCATCGCAATAGGGGCCAGCTCCAATTCCAATGGTTGGGCACGACACTTCCGCAGTGATGCGCCGCGCCAATTCGGATGGCACACACTCCATAACCATGGAGAATACCCCGGCCTCATCCAGGGCTTTAGCATCCTCGATCAATTTTTGGGCTGTTTCCAGGTCCTTGCCCTGTACTTTGAACCCGCCAAACTGGTTTACTGACTGGGGAGTCAGCCCGATGTGGCCTTGAACCGGGATCTGGGCATCCAGGATGGCTTTAATAGTATCAACCCTTTCCACCCCTCCTTCGATTTTAACCGCATGCGCGCCTCCTTCCTGGATCAGGCGTCCGGCGTTGCGCACCGCTTCGGGGATGGCAATGTGATAAGACAGAAATGGCATATCTGCAACCACCATGGCATTTTGGGCCGCTCTGGACACCGCCCGGGTATGATGTACCATGTCATCCATGGTCACCGGCAGGGTGGTGGAATAACCCAACATCACGTTCCCCAGCGAGTCTCCCACCAAAATCATATCGATTCCGGCTTGATCTATCATCCCTGCCATTGAATAATCATATCCGGTCAACATGGCAATCTTCTCTTGCCTGGTTTTCATCTCTTTGAGTACTGCTGTGGTAATTTTAGCCATAATCCCACGCTCCTTTTTAGGCACCGCACAACGTTATTGTTCTCCTTTGATCACGTTACTGAGGATCTCTTTAAACTCAGCCGCCTGTTCGGCACCGATGGTGCCTTTGGCGAGCGCAATGGAGGTAGTATACAGACCTAAACAGGCATATAAAAGCTTGTCATCACGCATTTTGTCCTCCAGTCCCTCGAGGTGATGAACAACCGTTTCTATATCCCCTCTGGCAATGGGGCCGGTTAAAGCCCGGGGTATGCCAACGTCACGGATATTATTGATGCTGCCCTGAATCAACGGCAACAATGCTCTGCCGGCTTGTGGGCCCGGAATACCAGCTGATTCAAGCAAGCGTATTCCAAAATCGACTACTGTGACCAGATAATTGGAAACCGTACAGGCCCCGGCATGGTACAAGACCTTGGCGGTACTGTCAATGATAAAATACTCTCCTCCCAGAGCGGCTACGATGGCGCGGCCGGCAGCATATGCTTCGTGATCCCCTTCGATGCTGAATATTGATCCGGGAAGGTTGGCAATTGCCCTATCAACACCAGCAAAAGACTGCAAAGGATGTATCGACAATACAAATGCGCCGAAAGCCCTGGCTCCATCTAATAATTGCGAGGTCTGGGACCCACTCATGTGAATCACCACTTGACCGCTATGAAAAGCGCCGCTTTCCGCCAATTCGTCCGCTACATCCTTTATGGCCATGTCTGATGTGGTTATAAACAAAATATCTGCTGAGCGAGAAACTTCTTGAGGTGATGAACAGGTGGTACAGCCAATCCGGTCCACAAGTACTTTTGTAGATTCGGATAACTTGTCATAAACACCCGTAATCTCATATCCCTTGTTGCTGAGTACCACCCCAACAGCCGTTCCTACGACTCCCAAACCGATGATGCCGACTTTATTTGTCATTCCCTAACCTCCTCAGGATTACGGCAGGCAACTGCCACTAAAATCGCGCCGTCTCGGTCCAATAATGGATACAAGCGGACTTGAAAAGGATATCGGCGGGAGATCCCCTATTCCATTTTCTTGATTTCACAATCTTCTCGCCCTAAGACTCTAGTCAGCACCTCCTTAACCGTCATCCCGTCTTCAGGAAGAATTAATTCCGAGTTCACTTCTTCCAGCGGGATGAGGACAAACAACCTCTCGCGCAGGTACGGATGGGGTATGTGCAGTTGTGGTAAATGAATCTGTTCGCCTCCGTACCACAGAATATCCAGATCTATCACCCGTGGGCCCCATTTCTCTCCAGCCTGGCGGCCCATTTTAATTTCAATTTGTTTAAGGTTCTCCAGTAAGGCCAGCGGCCCCAACCCGGTGTCTATAGAAATAACCTGGTTTACAAACTCAGCCTGGTCGGTCTTGCCCCAGGGTGGAGTCAAATAATGCGATGATACCGCCGTTACCCTGGTATCCGGCAAAGCGGCAATCTCCTCCACGCCTCTGTCAACATTGGCCACACGATCTCCCCAATTGGAACCCAGGCCGATATAAGCCTCAGCCATTATGATCCCCCCGGGAGGTTGAAACCACATCTTCCCGGCAGCGGTAAATCTGCACTGCCACATAGTCGAACTCACCCTCGATAGGGGCTTGTGGTTTATATACAGTGGTTTCTATCGCAGACAGCAACGGAAAGCCCAGCAATACCCGGCAGCTGACCTCTTCGGCCAGGGCTTCGATCAGGTTATAGGAGGTTTCTTCCACAATCTGCCGTACCTCATGGAATACCTTCCCATAATCCACCGTAGCTGCAATGTCGTCCTGGCGGCCGGCTGTCTTCAAGTCGTGAAATAAAACCAAATCAACTTTAAAGAGCTGCGGCTTGTCCTTTTCGCCGGGCAAAAGCCCGTGACGGCCAAAGAAGCTCAGCCCCTTCATAATGATCCTATCCATTTTCGTTCTTAATCGCGTCCGTCATCCTGGCCACGCGATAGCTTTCTTTAACGTCATGTACCCTAATTATATCAGCACCGTTCAAAATTCCTATAGCTAAAACGGCCAAACTGCCCTCAAGCCGTTGATCAACCTCCACATCCAGAGTCCGGCCGATAAACCTTTTGCGCGATGCCCCTATGAGAATCGGTTTCCCCAGGCCTTTGAAAGTCGCCAGACGCTTCATCAATAAGCGGTTCTCCGCCGGGGTCTTTCCAAAACCCAGCCCGGGATCTATAATTATCTTTTCTGCCGGCAAGCCGGCAGCGACGGTGTCTTTAATCATTATATCCAGTTCATTGATTATGTCAGCTATCAAATCCTGGTACGGCTTGCCGGTATCGATATGCAGCCGGTTGTGCATTAATACTACCGGGGCTTTTCTTTCCACCAGACTGGGCATCAATCCACGATCAAGCTGCAGCCCGCCAATATTATTGATCATATGGGCGCCGGCGTCCAGGCAGGCCGCCGCCACTTTGCTCCTAAAGGTGTCAACGGATAGTATCATATCTTCATGAGCCAATCGCCTGACCACCGGGAGCACCCGGTTAAGTTCCTCTTGCTCTCCCACAATCTCTGCCTGGGGCCGGGTTGAAGCCCCTCCGATATCAATGATATCCGCACCCTGTTCCCGCATCTCGCAGGCGTGCCGCAAAGCTTGATCCAGCTCGGTGTAGCGTCCGCCATCTGAAAATGAATCCGGAGTCAGGTTGAGAATCCCCATTATGAAGGTTCGCTCTCCGAATTGCAGGCTTTTACCGTGGCATAAATCCACCCGTCTGGCCGCAGGTTCCAGGTTTTTCAAGAGGTTCTCTATTTCCCCGGCTACCTGCTTGAGCCCCAGAGGCTGTAATTTCAACTTTTTGATTAAGAGCCGGTACTGTTTGACCGTGCCCATTATTAAGACATCAGTATGGCCCTCGCCGTAGAGGGCGTCTTTGGATACGGCTGCTTCTCCCCCTTTGGAGAGCATCTCCTGTTTTATGAT
>NZ_DIPG01000142.1:31732-31954 GCF_002426325.1 Syntrophomonas sp. UBA5494
GAGAGCATCTCCTGTTTTATGATGTTGGCCGCCCGACAGGGCATATCCTTTAATTTGAGATAGTGGTAAACCCCTTTGGGAACCAGAAAAGCATAAGCCCCATCGTCTACCCCGATATTGTCCAATGCAGCCCGAACCTCTTGCTGACTATTGAGAAATATCATATGATGATAAGCCATGCGTCCTCCTGCTTCTCGCAGATCAAAAGTCTAAGCCCTGTGC
>NZ_DIPG01000142.1:32041-32367 GCF_002426325.1 Syntrophomonas sp. UBA5494
GACTAGTATTCAAAGCTTGCGGCTATGGGCTCTTTGGATTTAAGTTTGGGACACTGATTGCTGAAATCACACTCCACACATACCCTGGAAAGATTATCCGCGCGGTGCAGGCGTTCTCCCAAAAAACTCATATCACGGCTTATGTTGCGGTGTTCGAATATAGCCCGGCAGATGATATCAACTTCGTTGGGGTTGAAGTACGCCCGGGGCAGGATCTCCCGGGCCAGCTTGGAACCATAGGAGGCATGGTCAACTCCGGTCTGATATTCATTCCATTTACCCAGATCGTGGGTCAGGCCGGCCGCATAAATGACCTCTTTGGCGGC
>NZ_DIPG01000142.1:32471-32975 GCF_002426325.1 Syntrophomonas sp. UBA5494
AGTTTGCCGCTCAGTCCGCAGTCCTTGATAAAATAGTTCAGGTCATTATGTTCTAACACCAGAATATATGTAATCCTGGCCACATCCAGGTGGTGCCGGAAGTCATGCTGACAATACCTGGGTTCTTTCTGCTCGTCATAGTTGCGCTGCATATAGTCTTTGTACAGCGGATCCTTTACCAGTAGCTCAACCCTTTTCACTGATATCCACCTCTATATTAATGTTGTTTTATATTATATTAACCTCAAACGCCAAACAATCCTTAATTTCCTAGTAATCCAAGGTTATTATATTATAAATAAAATTGTTTCTTCTGTCTTGGGTAAAAATGAATTTTTCCCCAAAATACTTACTGGTTGAACTGTCTTATAAAAGCCCCAACCTGCTTAATACAAAAGGACGGCTTATTATGCCGCCCTTCCCGTTCTATTTTATCCATGAATCCAGGTTCCTTGAATAATCGCAGAACTCCCTGGGGTCAAAAAACAGCTTTATTTCACGTTT
>NZ_DIPG01000142.1:33098-33259 GCF_002426325.1 Syntrophomonas sp. UBA5494
GCTGCTGCCGTCGAATCAGAGCCGTGAATCAGGTTAAAGTTGGTCGCTATGGCCAGGTCTCCGCGAATGGTCCCTGGAGCAGCTTCACGCGGGTTGGTGCTGCCCATCAACTTGCGGATACTGGCTATGGCCTCTTCGCCTTCCCATACCATGGCTACCAC
>NZ_DIPG01000139.1:0-3520 GCF_002426325.1 Syntrophomonas sp. UBA5494
GCAAAATTCTTTGAACATGAATCTTGCGGTAAGTGCGCTCCTTGCCGGGAAGGTACCTCGCGCATGCATGAGCTGATGGATAAGATAAATGCCGGAAAAGGCTCTGCCATTGACATTACCGTGCTGGAAAGGCTGGGTCGGGTCATGTCCTATTCCTGCCTCTGCGGTCTCGGTCAGGCTGCTCCGGCACCAGTATTAACCACCATCAAACAGTTCAGGGCCGACTACAATGCCAAACTGATGTAGGAAAGAGCAAAAGGAGTGAATTAAATGGTTAATGTGACTATAGACGGAATTAAAGTATCCGTTCCTAATGGCTCAACCATCCTGCAGGCAGCAAAAGAAGTCGGTATCCGTATTCCTACACTGTGTTATCATCCTGACCAGGCTGTCAAAGCCAATTGCAGGGTGTGTGTATGTGAAGTCGAAGGTAATAGACTTCTCCAGGCTGCCTGTTCACAACCGGTTAGCGATGGAATGGTAATAAAAACCCGCAGTCCCAAAGTTATTGAGGCCAGACAAACCATACTCGAACTTATATTAGCCAATCATCCCCAGGATTGCCTCAATTGTATAAGAAATGGGAACTGTGAACTGCAGGAACTGGCTCGCGAATATTGTATTCGTGAAAATCCCTTTGAACTTAAAACCAGGGGTCTCGAAAAAGATTATTCAACCCCCTCCCTGTTCCGTGACCCCAATAAGTGCATACTTTGCCGCCGCTGCATCGAAACCTGTACCACTGTACAGGGTGTAAATGCACTCGGTCTGGAATATCGCGGTCATAATGCCATGGTCGTTCCCACCATGGGGCAGAACCTGATTGACAGCCCCTGCGTCATGTGCGGCCAGTGTATCCATGCCTGCCCGGTCGGCGCTATAGGTGAAGTAGAAGAAATAGACAAACTGCTCGCCGCCATAGCCGATCCCGATAAAATTGTCGTTACCCAGATGGCGCCTGCCGTAAGAGTTGCCATTGGTGAAGAAGTAGGTATGAAGACCGGCGAAATGCCGATGGATAAATTGGTAGCAGCCTTGCGCCAGGTAGGCTTTGATTATGTTCTACATACCAACTTCACCGCTGACCTCACTATATTGGAGGAAGGCAACGAGCTCTTACAGAGGTTAACCACAGGCGGCACTCTGCCTATGTTTACCTCCTGCAGCCCGGGCTGGATCAACTTCTGTGAGACCTACTATCCTGATTTACTGGATAACCTGTCCACTTGTAAATCGCCTCAGCAAATGTTTGGTTCCCTGGTAAAGACTTACTGGGCTGAAAAGATGAATGTTTCCCCGGATAAAATTTACTCCGTATCCATCATGCCCTGTACCGCCAAGAAATTCGAATCTGCCCGTCCCGAGATGAACTCCAGCGGTTACCGGGATGTGGACCTGGTTCTCACCACCCGCGAACTGGGCCGGATTCTACGCTTGAGCGGAATTGACTTTGGTAAACTGGAGCCTTCCTCCTTTGATTCCTGGATGGGAGCTTACACCGGTGCAGGCGTAATATTCGGCGCCAGCGGCGGTGTTATGGAAGCAGCTTTAAGAACCGTTTACGAAGTAGTTACCAAGGAAGAATTAAAAGACGTTAACTTCACAATTTGCCGTGGATTAACCGGCATCAAGGAAGCTGAAGTCAACCTTAACGGTACCGTGGTCAAGGTGGCCATCGCCAACGGCTTAAGCAATGCCAGAAAACTTATGGACCAGATCAGAGCCGGAGAATCACCCTACCACTTTATTGAAATCATGGCCTGCCCCGGCGGCTGTATAGGCGGCGGCGGACAGCCCATAACCAAATGCAATGCTAAACGCGAAGAGCGCATCACCGGAATCTATGTGGAAGATAATAATTGTGCCCTGAGAAAATCCCACGAGAATCCGGAAGTCAAGAGTCTTTATGATGAGTTCCTGCATGAACCTTTGGGACATAAATCCCATGAACTTCTGCACACTCATTATCATGCCAAAAACAAGAGAGTTCTGTAATCTTTTATGAATTAGTCCAGTTGGGAGAGCTTGAAAGAAGGCTTAGGGGCTGACCTTCAAACTCATTAAAGGCTAAATAATTACCCTGCTAACAAGGTAAACGCTAAGTTAAAGGGGTCATCATATTTTTACCTTTCAATTAAGGCATATGTATGACCGCTTACCTTGAAAACAGGCAAGCGGTTTTTTATTGGGCAGCGGAGGTGAAAGAAAATGGACAAAAGACTGGGAGTAATAGGAATTGTTATTGAAGATCGGCAGGTGGTTCCCCAGGTAAATAAAATCCTGAGTGAGCACGCCGATATGATTATCGGGCGGATGGGACTGCCCCACCGTGAACGTGAAGTATCGGTAATATCACTTATTGTTGACGGCACCACCGACCAGGTCGGCTCCATGACCGGCAAGCTGGGCAACATTCCCCAGGTCATTGTTAAAAGCGCCCTGACCAAAGCGTAAGATCGTTGTTCAAAATTATTTCTTGATCGAAACGAAAGGAAAAGCTAATGCAAAACCTCATAGATAAATTGCATAGAGAAAAGGTTTTGAGCCAGGCAGAGTTGGTAACACTGCTTAAATGCTCTGAAACAGAGCATAGTCATTATCTGTTTTCGAAATCAAGAGCTGTGGCAGACCAGTTTTTCGGGAATAAAATCTTCGTGCGCGGTTTAATCGAATTTACTAATTTTTGTAAAAACGATTGCTATTATTGCGGAATCAGAAAGAGCAATCTTAATACCGAACGCTATCGTCTCCAGGCAGAAGATATTTTATCCTGCTGTGAACATGGATATGAACTTGGTTTTCGTACCTTTGTTTTACAGGGTGGAGAAGATTTATGGTATTCGGATGAAAAAATGATTAGCATAATCTCTTCCATCAAAAAGTCTTTTCCCGATTGTGCCGTTACCCTTTCCCTGGGCGAGAAAACCTATGAGCAATATCTGAACTTTTATAAGGCCGGGGCCGACCGTTACCTCCTGCGTCACGAAACTGCCAATGCAGAGCACTACGCCAAGCTGCACCCCCGGGGATTAAGTGCTGCCAACCGGCAGCGCTGCCTGTTTGATCTGAAACAAATAGGATACCAGGTAGGTGCAGGTTTTATGGTCGGGTCCCCTTACCAAACCATCGAAAACCTGGCCGAGGATTTATTGTTTATTAAAAAGCTGGAACCGCAAATGATTGGGATCGGGCCCTTTATTCCGCACCACGACACGCCCTTGGCCCAATATCCGGCCGGGCCGTTAAACTTGACCCTTATGCTGATTGGAATATTGCGTTTGATGTTGCCCAACGCCCTAATTCCTTCTACCACGGCACTGGGCACTATCCATCCCCACGGGAGGGAAATGGGTATTTTGGCCGGCGCCAATGTGGTTATGCCCAACCTTTCTCCCGTTGGAGTAAGAAAAAAATATTTGCTCTATGATAATAAGATCTGCACGGGAGAGGAAGCAGCCGAATGCCGCTTTTGCCTGCAGCAACGACTGCAGAAAATTGGATACGAGATAATAGTTGATCG
>NZ_DIPG01000139.1:3597-4701 GCF_002426325.1 Syntrophomonas sp. UBA5494
GGATACGAGATAATAGTTGATCGAGGTGATTTTAAGCCCTTGCAACCAGAATTAGCTTAACCTCAACTTCCGGTGGAAAGGAGCAAAAAGTTTGAATAATACACCCAGAGCCAACCGGTTGCATATCGGTATTTTTGGCAAGCGCAACAGCGGAAAGTCATCGCTTATTAACGCTATTACAGGTCACGAAACCGCCCTGGTATCTGAAGTTGCAGGCACAACGGCAGATCCGGTATATAAATCCATGGAAATTTACCCCATCGGTCCCTGTGTTTTGATTGACACGGCCGGCTTTGACGATGAGGGAGCAATTGGCGAATTGAGAGTGGAAAAATCCAAGGAGGCAGCCCAAAAAACGGATATTGCACTAATCATCTTTGGCGAAGATACCGTAATTGATAGAGAAAAAGAATGGATCAACGAGTTTAAAAAGAGAAACATTCCGGCCATTGCCGTGCTGAACAAATCTGATTTGATAAGCAATACCGAGGCGGTTAGCAACTATATAGAAAATAATATCGGAATCAAGCCGATTGTGGTCAGCGCCAAAAACAAAAATGGCATTGAGCAGATTCGCACCGCCATTATACGCCATTTGCCTGAAGATTACGATGCTAAAACCATTACCGGCGGAATTGTTCAGAACGGAGATCTGGTACTGCTGGTTATGCCTCAGGATATTCAGGCTCCGAAAGGGCGGTTGATTCTTCCCCAGGTGCAAACACTGCGGGAACTGCTGGATAAAAAATGCGTTGTTTTAAGTGCCACCACCGATAAACTGGATGACGCACTTAAAGCCCTGGCCAAGCCCCCTAACGTGATTATCACCGACTCCCAGGTTTTTAAAACGGTTTACGAAAGAAAGCCTGAAGAAAGCAAGCTCACTTCGTTTTCGGTACTATTTGCCGGCTATAAGGGTGATCTGGATTATTACACCCAAAGCGCTGCAGCCATAGACAGTTTAACCGAGGACTCCAGAGTTCTAATTGCGGAGGCCTGCACTCATGCACCATTGGCCGAAGATATCGGGAGGGAAAAAATCCCCCGGCTGCTTCGGCAAAAGGTGGGGCAGAAGCTCACCGTTGATATTGTCAGTGGCAATGA
>NZ_DIPG01000139.1:4965-6612 GCF_002426325.1 Syntrophomonas sp. UBA5494
ATTGCTTATCTGTCAGGAATACTTGACAAAATCAGTTTGAATTAAAGTAATTCGGGAAGGAGCTTAAATATGTATAATATAAAATCTATGGACGCCAATGAATTTATTGACGATGGAGAGATTCTGGCATCGATTGCCGCGGCCAGGAAACTGGTCAACGACCAGGCTGAAATCGACCGAATTTTAGCCAAGGTAAGGGATTATAAGGGGCTTACTCATCGGGAAGCCGCAGTTTTGCTGGAGGTTGAAGATGATGAAACTCTTGCCAAAATGTACAAAATTGCCAAAGAGGTAAAGGAAAAAATTTATGGCAAGAGGATCGTTATGTTTGCACCTTTGTATTTATCCAGCTATTGCGTAAACAACTGCAAATATTGCGGTTACAGATGCCAAAACGATATCGGCCGGCATCAGCTTACCCAGGATGAAGTACGGGACGAAGTCAGGGCATTGGAGGCTATGGGACACAAAAGGCTTCTGCTCGAAGCAGGCGAAGACGATAAAAGATGCCCTATAGAATATATCCTGGAGTGTATAAAGACTATCTATGACGAGAAATTTGAAAACGGTGCTATTCGCCGGGTAAATGTGGATATTGCTGCCACAACCGCAGAAAATTATAAAAAGCTAAAGGACGCCAAAATCGGCACCTATATCTTATTCCAGGAAACCTACCACAAACCCACCTATCTTAAAATGCACAGCGGACCCAAGCAAAACTACGAGTGGCACACTGAAGCCATGGACCGGGCCATGCTGGGCGGTGGAATTGATGATGTTGGTATCGGTCCCCTGCTTGGTTTATATGACTACCACTATGAAATGATAGCCGTTTTGATGCATGCCGAGCATATGGAAGCGGTTAGCGGTGTCGGTCCGCATACCATTTCATTCCCAAGACTTCTACCGGCGGTAGGCGTGGACTATAACGATTTTCCGTACCTGGTTAAAGACCAGGAGCTTAAAAAAATAGTAGCAATTACCCGTATGGCAGTTCCGTATACCGGGATGATTCTTTCCACCAGAGAAAGTGCTGATTTCCGTAACGAGCTTTTGGATGTTGGTATTTCGCAGATGAGCGCGGGATCCAGTGTAGGAGTCGGCGGATATGCCAAAAGAGAAGAAGTAGATGAAAACGGAATCGAGGAAAAACCACAATTCAATCTGGCCGATCATAGAAAACCGCTTGACGTACTGAAAGGGCTGGTTAAAGACGGTTACATTCCCAGTTATTGTACTGCCTGTTACCGTGAAGGAAGAACCGGAGACCGTTTTATGCCCTTTGCGAAATCAGGACAAATAGGAAACTATTGTTTGCCCAATGCCCTGTTAACATTTGAGGAATACTTAAAAGACTATGCTGATAACGAATTAATGGAAATGGGTCAGAAAATGATCGATGCAGAAATGCAAAACATTCCCAATGAAAAAAGAAAAGTAAAAGCGATCGATTATATCAACCGTATACGTGCCGGAGAAAGAGATCTAAGATTTTAGAGATTTGAGAGTTTGGCATAATTCCCAAAACCCCATTTGTCATTGCTATGAATAAGGGATTTTATGTCATCCTGAGGCGAAGCCGAAGGATCTTTCCATCTCGGAGACTGCAAGATCCTTCACTACATTCAGGATGACAAAAAACGTTAT
>NZ_DIPG01000139.1:6753-10582 GCF_002426325.1 Syntrophomonas sp. UBA5494
AGGATGACATTCGCAAAGTTACTGCTTAATCATTATTCCATAGCCTGTCCTACGGCCCCGACGTTAGGAGCGGGCCTCAGGGCTGGGTGTTCACGCGCTTATAGCGATATATTATGCCGGGGTTGGGTATCCTGCAAATGGCTAAGTGTTCCCCAGCGTCTTACTATTTTTGCTTCTTTTCCGGTTTCACCAGGCAGCGGGGGGAAAATCCGATTAAATCACGACGTCCGGAGGCCTTTAAAGCCTCCCGGGCCGGCCCCCAGTTTTCCTTATTTTTATACTGCAGCAAAGCCCTTTGCCATTTACGTTCCCGGGTATGAGGTACATGCACTTCTTTTCCACTATCAGGGTCTAAGCCGGTGTAGTACATGGAGGTGGAAACAGTCATAGGAGTAGGAGTAAAATTCTGCACCTGCTCGGGATAATATTGCAAATTATCCCGGACAAACTCCGCCAATTGTATGGTATCACCTAAACGACTGCCGGGATGAGCGGAAATAAAATAAGGAATAATATACTGCTCCTTGCCTATTTCTTTATTAATACGTTTAAATTCCTTAATAAATTTTATATATTCATCCTTACCCGGTTTATGCATGCTGCGGGTCACCTGGTCAGATATATGCTCCGGAGCAATTTTAAGCTGCCCGCCCACATGGTGCCGGCAAAGGTCTTTTAAATATTGACCGGAGCTGTCCCTTAGTATCAAATCATACCTTACTCCCGAAGCCACTCGGATATGTTTGATTCTTTTTATGCTGCGCAAACGCCGCCACAGTTTTACGGATGGCAGCTGATTAGTGTCCAGGTTGACACAGACTTTGGGATACAAACAGCTGCTGCGCCGGCACTTTTGGCATAATTGCTGATTTTTCCCGCTCAGCCCGAACATATTGGCTGATGGTGCACCCACATCGGGAATGCTCCCTTTGAAATCAGGATGGGCCAAAAAAGTTTCCGCCTCTCCGGCTATAGATTCGATACTGCGGTTTTGAATGAATTTACCCTGATGCAGGCCCAGGGAACAAAAGGCACATCCGCCGAAACATCCCCGATGCGTAAGAAGGGAAAACTGAACCGGTTTCAAGGCCGGTACTCCTCCGGCTGCATCATAACTGGGGTGGGCCTGGCGCAAAAACGGCAGTTTGTAAATATCATCCAGTTCTTCTGTAGTAAGAGGCATTGGAGGAGGGTTTTGCACCACCCAGCGCTCCCCATGTTGCTGGGCCAGTATTCTGGCGCAATAGGGGTTCAGTTCTTCCTGCATTATCTTCGTCGCCCGCGAAAATTCCGCTTTATCACCGGATACTTGTTCGAAAGAAGGGATTTGTCGGGCATTTGCGGGGCAGTGTCCTGATATATAGCAGGTTCCGCGCATTCCGGTCAGGTATTTGATTTCATGACCGGCTTTTAAATAGCGGGCAATTTCCAACAGAGCATACTCTCCCATACCATATACCAGCAGGTCGGCTTTACTGTCCAGCAGCAAAGAGCGGCGTACTTTCCCGCTCCAGTAATCATAGTGGGCCAAACGGCGCAAACTCGCCTCCACCCCGCCAATAGTTACCGGTACCCCGGGAAATGCCTGTTTAATTAAATTGGTATAAACAATAGTAGCACGATCAGGCCGCTTTCCGCCCACTCCTCCGGGGGAAAACACATCATCATGGCGCTTCTTCCGGTCCGCCGTATAATGATTAACCATACTGTCTATATTTCCTGCCGATACCCCAAAAAATAGCCGCGGCTGACCCAGGGAACTTATATCCTTGATGGAATGCCAGTCCGGCTGGGCAATGATCCCCACCTTAAAACCATGATGCTCCAGGAACCGGCCTAAAATTGCCGCCGCCCAGGCGGGATGATCCACGTAGGCATCCCCGCTTACAAAAATGATGTCCAGTTCATCCCACCCTCGTTTATCCATATCCTTTTTTGTCATTGGCAAGAAATCCATTTATTTTTATCCTTTCCGGGATTAGCAGTATAGGGGACGGCTCACCCATTTTCCCCCGTTCAAAGATTGATAGTCTTAGCGGGACCAGTCTCAGAGAGACGGTTGTCCGACACCTCCGGGAAGGCTAAAAGGGTGTCGGGAGACATCCCCCTGACACCCTTCAAAATAACCATCTCTCTATTCTGCCGTGTGTCTGCTAATCAATTATTACTATCGCCGCCCGATAGGTACTGCCGTTTCGTTCTACTACCACCAGAACATCGTCATCTTCATCGATATAACTGCCGTTTACCAGACGGTTGTCATGTATCACAATGGTGGAATCATCGTAGTATACTCTTTGCTCTTCATCCTCCAGTTCGAATGAACCGGACCAGGTCCTTTCCACCACATCGCTCCATACGTATTCGCTTCCGTCCCGGACCCTTATTTGCAATGCTTCCTCCTCATCTTCATCGTAGGCTACATAAATTGTTTCACCATCATGGTCGTCTTCCAGATCTTCCAAGTCTATTTCGTCATTATCATAATAGATTTCAGTATTACGGGGAACGTCTATCCAAAGATCGGAACGGCTTCTCCAGTCGCTGCTGCCCAGGTAATAAACCGACCTCAATTTAATCTCCTTACCGGATTCGTCAACATCACTGAGATAGCCCCGGTAAACTACCAGATCATCGCTTGAGCTGCTGTCCGAGTCGTCCAGAAGCTCTATTACAGCTGCGTAATACCTGCCTCCCGTATAGTTAACGGTTACGAAAACGTCATCGCCTTTCTCGACATCTTCCCAGTCCCTGAGTTTACCATCCTCAATTACTATCACATCATCATCACAATAAACTTCATCATTATCATCTAATTCCAGACTGCGGGAGTTCACCCGGTCGACTACATCATCATAATTATACTCGCTGCCTTTTTTCACCCGGATGGTGACCGCTTCGTCATTATCCTCGTCATAGGCTACATATACAGTATCTCCCTCATAATCGTCTTCCAAATCCTCCAGGTCAATTTCATCGCCATCATAATAAATATCCGCATTTCGTTCTACTTCCATATGCATGGAGGAACTGGAACGCCAGCGTCCATCTTCCAGTTTGTAAACCGAGGTCAGGTAAATTTCATCATCCGAATTTACTTCCTTCAGTGTAGCTTTATAGATGGTGTAATCGGAAGAGGATGAGCTGTTATTCGAGGAAGTATTATTAGTGCCAGCTTTATCAATCGTCACCGCAGTTATGCTGGAAACCCACCCGTTTTGTACCGTGAGCGCCACCTCATCCCCCGCTTTGGCATTGGTATAAACACTGAGGAAAGGCTGCGTGCGATAGCTTAGCTGGGTTCCACCCGCATATATTCTTACCAGACCGGCCGCCGTATTTAATTCCTCCAATTCTCCAATTACGGAAACTGTGGCCGGCACAACCGGAGCGGGTACATATGATTGTACTGTTCCCGCAACTTCAGCATATAACAGCTGGCTGCCGTTTACTATATAGTTAAGCCATTGCCCCTTGGCCAGATTTTTATACGATATTTCCCTGCCATTGCTATATAGCCCGGTTTGTTGCGTAATTACCAGACTGCGTTGCAGGCCGGATGCATCCTTTAGCATCACCGCAATATGATAACTGCTGTCAACGCTGACCACCTGACCGCGTTCCGCCTTATTGCCGCCGGGCTGAGGAAATTTGATATCGGCCCGGTTAATAAGTACCGCCGCTTCGGACCGCTTTAAACTGCTCAAAGGTCTCAAATAGCCATTGCTGCCTACCATTACACCGTTCTTAATTAGAGGAATTATGTAGGGAGCCTGATAAGAATATACATAGGCCCGGTCCTGGAAGGTGTTCATGATGCCTTCACTGT
>NZ_DIPG01000139.1:10646-11247 GCF_002426325.1 Syntrophomonas sp. UBA5494
TCATTTACCACCGGGGTCAGCTGCAAGGTCTTGCTTAACCATACCGCCATCTCCGCCCGGGTTGCAGGCGCACTCCAGTCGGAGGCTCTCAGTTCGTTTTCATTAATAATTCCCTTCTGCAAAGCTTGCTCCAGGTAATTTACCGCCCACGGGCTCACGCCTTTGCTTACAGCGGCCACACCGGATGCAGGGACAGTTGTCCCTTGCCCGCCCATTCGGACCAGCATGGCAATAGCTTCCTGCCTGGTAATCGTCTGCTCCGGAGCAAATTGTCCTCCCGCTTCACCACTTACCAGGCCACGAGCGCTAAGCCTCGCTATATCCTGTTCCGCCCAATGGTTGCCGATATCAGAGTATTCAGCCGCCCCAACCGGGAATGACCAGAGCAGACAAATGCACAAGATTAAAGTAAAAATAGTTGTTTTGCGCATGAACAAACCCTCCTGCCGAATTTTACTTCCTTACCATATATTAACTACATCCGGTCCGAGAAGTAAAGCACCCCTTTTTCTCCTCCGGGCATTATCAAGTGGCCGATGGATTTATTCCAACCGTCTTCCCGACATAAAATTGTGAACTTTTTAAATGAGAGTTTTGCATA
>NZ_DIPG01000139.1:11450-11999 GCF_002426325.1 Syntrophomonas sp. UBA5494
ATTATGCAAAACTCTCAAATATAAGATTAACAATGAATATTTCCAAAATTCGGTTCAATATCCGTTAAAACGACCAGGAATGTTTTGGTCTGAAAGTTAAATATACGTAAATTTGAGGGTCTCATGAGATGCCGTATACCGGACGTATAGCGGTGCGAAAGTAGATTAGCCATTTTTTATGCCAGACTGGAGGCGGTTGTTAAATCAGTATACAAAATTTACACCCGGAAATAATACTTTTGCATATTACTTAAAGAAATAAAGTCAGACCAAATATATAATACCACTCGGATAAAAAACAGGCTATACTTTTCGTAAATTTCTCATTATACTTTACCAACAAGCTTAGGAAAAGGAGAATTTAAAATGGGAAACATGATCTTAGCCTACATCGCTGCATCAGTTGGACTACTTTCTCTTTCTTATGCACTGTTTATTTTATATAGTGTGCAAAAGGAAAGTATGGGAACCGCCTCTATGCGCGAGATTTCAGAAGCGATTCAAGAGGGTGCGATCGCTTATATGAATAGGCAGTACAAAACACTGGCA
>NZ_DIPG01000139.1:12141-12629 GCF_002426325.1 Syntrophomonas sp. UBA5494
ATATTTGTTATCTTGTGGGTAGCTGAATATTTTATTCATACCCAGCCCGGTTCCCATCTGCCGGTTGGCCCGGCTTCCGCAATTTCCTTTATTGTGGGAGCGTTATGTTCGGCCTTGGCCGGTTATATAGGTATGACCAGTACCACCCGCTCCAACGCAAGAACAGCTGAAGCTGCCCGTTCCCATGGCCTGGAAAAAGCCCTGAAGGTATCCTTTCAGGCTGGTTCCGTTATGGGATTATCGGTGGCAGGATTGGGACTTTTAGGGGTCTCCGCCCTGTTTATTATTTTCAAGTCTCCGGTTATTATCAATAGTTTTGCTTTCGGTGCTTCATTGATAGCTTTCTTTGCCAGAATCGGCGGTGGTATTTTTACCAAAGCGGCTGATGTGGGAGCAGACCTGGTTGGAAAAGTTGAAGCAGGAATTCCGGAGGATGATCCACGCAATCCGGCCACTATCGCAGATAATGTAGGTGACAATGTGGGTGA
>NZ_DIPG01000139.1:12664-14290 GCF_002426325.1 Syntrophomonas sp. UBA5494
GAGCTGGGCATCCCCGAGGATGATCCGCGTAATCCTGCTGTTATTGCCGACAATGTAGGTGACAATGTGGGTGATACCGCCGGAATGGGAGCAGACCTGTTTGAATCCTATGCTGCCACCAATATTGCGGCAATGCTGATCGGTAATGCCCTGTTCGGTTTTGCCGGAATCATCTTCCCGCTGTTACTGGGGGCTATAGGCCTGATCGCATCTATTATCGGAACCCTTAATGTACGGGTAAAAGAAAACGGCAACCCGCAGAAGGCACTTAATACGGGTTTATATACGACTAATATTATTACCGCTATAGGTGCTTTTTTCTTATGTTTCTATATATTCGGCAACAAGGGTGAGTATGGAAATGTTGCTATTGGCATGTTCGTGTCAGTAGTCCTGGGACTGATCGTTAATGTTCTGGTTGGTTATTTGACCGAGTATTATACCTCTAATTCAATGCACCCCACGATAATGATAGCTGATGCATCTCAATCAGGTGCGGCTACCAATGTTATTTACGGTTTATCCGTTGGCATGGAATCAGTATTTCTGCCCGTACTGCTTTTTGCCGGAGCTATCTACGGTTCCTACAGTACCGTTTATTACTCTGCCCCAGCAGGCCAAGGACTGCAATGGGCAATTTATGGGATCGCTTTATCAGCTTCAGGTATGCTCTCCACCGCCGGAATCATAGTAGCGATGGATTCCTTTGGCCCGGTGGCCGATAATGCCGGGGGAATCGCGGAAATGGCCGGTTTGCCGCCCGAAGTTCGCCAAAAAACCGATTGCCTGGATTCAGTTGGAAATACGACTGCAGCTATTTCCAAAGGCTTTGCTGTTGGCTCGGCTGCTTTAACTGCTATGGCTTTATTTAGTGCTTACGTGAGCAGTGTTAAAGGAAGCATGCAAGTATCCAATTTTTCTGTGAGCTTAACTGATCCCAAAGTCTTAGTCGGGATCTTAATCGGTGGTGCCGTTCCCTTTTTGGTAAGCGCCAAAACAATGCATGCGGTTGGAGAAGCAGCTTTTGAAATGGTTACGGAAGTTCGCCGTCAGTTTAAGACCATTCCCGGTATCATGGAAGGAACCGGGAAACCTGATTATGCCCGCTGTGTGGATATTGCTACCCGGGCTGCTATCAGCAAGATGATTTTACCGGGAATCATTGCCGTTGGAATGCCGATTCTGGTTGGCTTTGTACTGGGTCCTCAATCTCTGGCAGGATTCCTGGTAGGACTAACAACGGTAGGAGTAATCCTGGCCCTATTTTTATCCAATGCAGGCGGTGCCTGGGACAATGCCAAAAAGTATATCGAAGAAGGCGCTTTTGGCGGTAAGGGAACCAAAACCCATGCCGCAGCTGTTATTGGTGATACTATTGGCGATCCTTGCAAAGATACCTCCGGCCCTGCCATGAATCCCCTTATCAAGGTGGCCGGAACCATATCATTGATTATCGCTCCGATTTTAGCGGTTTTATAGAAAGCAAATTTATAGAAACAGGACATGGGGTCAGTCTTCAGAAATAAGACTGACCCCATTCTTTTCTTGATCAATTAGCGCTTTTCTACGGCTCCCCGACATCAGGAGCAATATCCGTAGCCGGCCCTACAGCCCCGACGTCAGGAG
>NZ_DIPG01000139.1:14416-15572 GCF_002426325.1 Syntrophomonas sp. UBA5494
TAGGAGCGGGCTTCAGGGCCGGAAGATTTACGTGTTATTTCTTTTCATTGGCCTGAAGGGCTAACGCCCTGTAGACCGGACTACGGTTTTTTTCGGTTTCGGTTTTGGTTTTGCTTTTTCCGTAGCCGGCCCTACAGCCCCGACGTTAGGAGCGGGCTTCAGGGCCGGGTTTTTCCAATGTTATTCTCTGCACCGGCCTACGGTTCTATTTTCGTATTAATTGGTTTTCAGGTTATCCCAGCCGTATCAGGTTAATTTGGCTTTTACATTTTTAATTAAAAGTTCCATGGAAGCCAGCATCATTTCTTCAGGATAGCAAGCCAGAGTTCCCGTAATATATTGGTTAAATAATTCCCGGGCTATATCCTTTTCGGCAACATCCGCCACCAGCCCGGCCTGAATTTGATCAAACGCCTTTCCGGCAGCAAGCAGGCCCTTTTCATAAAACCGGTTTACCGCGGAATCTCTTACCACCTGCCCATGCGCTACCCCAAGTATACGGGTCGGGAACTCTTTCAGCCTCTTAATCGTGTTAATATAGCTATCATAGTCATGGAAAAATACCGGAGATATATTGCCACTATCATCACCATATCCAGCCGCATCAGAAACAAACATAGCCTGGTCTTCCTTTAAATATGCGGCCAGAGAGCACACACTATGCCCGGGAGCCTCCAAGATTTGCAGGGATACTCCTTCCCCCAATTCCAAAATATCCCCGTCCGTTGCAATTCTATCCACTACCAGTTCAGATATTCCCTCAGTTTCTGGTATCTTATCCAGCAGCCCCTGCCTTTTATATAATTCCGAAACATAAGCATCATTAGCATACAAAGCTTTTACGATTCGTTCCTTGGCCAGAATCGTTTTACCCGCATGGCTGGCAATAACCTCGGCTTGCGGAAACAAACTTTTTAGAATGGGCAAACCACAGGCATGGTCAAAATGCGCATGCATGATGATTATGTATTTTATGTTGACCTTTTCCTCCAATGCTTCCCATTGCCTGGCAAAGATAGCCGCCCCGGCACTGGTACCACACTCAATCAAAGCAGCCTCTTTAACCCCTGCCACATAATAATTGAAATGGCCATTACCCAGCAGCATAACATGATCGCTCAAACGTTTCACCCCATGACCTCCTTTTCGCTTATTA
>NZ_DIPG01000139.1:15762-15993 GCF_002426325.1 Syntrophomonas sp. UBA5494
CCGCACCACGATAAACGAATAGATAATTCAGTAGTTTTTCTTTTTAAATCCTCTTTTAACAAATATTAACTGAATTGGCCTTGTAAAGTAAAGCCTTTGCCTCTATCTTATATTACTTGCCCGGAATATGAACTTCCTATTTTTTCCGCCACTTTAACTCTACCGGTTTTTTTCGGGCAACCACATAATATGTAATATTTCCCTTGCTCGTGCATATTAATTTAGCAGTCC
>NZ_DIPG01000139.1:16096-16455 GCF_002426325.1 Syntrophomonas sp. UBA5494
AATTTAGCAGTCCATGCGTTCAAGCAAAATAATTCAAATACCAATCCTTTTACTGTCACACGCCGATGCCATTCCTTATTTTTTAAAAAGGAGGAAACAGAACTTGCAGGAATTTAGGTGTAAAAAATGTCAGAAACTTCTGGCAAAATACCGTGAATGCAGGATACTGCAAATTAAATGTACTCGATGTGGTGAAACTAATCACCTTTTCCTGGCCGAACTGCAGAACGAAATTGCCCCCAAAAACTATACCCTTTTGAATAAAGCACGCAATTAAAAACCATTCCCTGAGCCAAACCCAATAACTTCCTCATTATCTATTTATGAGAGCCATAGAGCCCCGTCAAATTTGACGGGGC
>NZ_DIPG01000139.1:16560-17171 GCF_002426325.1 Syntrophomonas sp. UBA5494
ATAGAGCCCCGTCAAATTTGATTTGCCGGGGACTTTTTTTATGAAAGGAGTGATCAATGAGCAATTCGAAGGCCAAGTACCACAAGGTGGATATCATGTAATGATTGGAGGAGAATACAGTATGTCAAAAGTAGTGCAAAAAATGTTGAGGAAGCGGGCTGATGTATATAAAGATGCCCCCATTGCCAAATTTAGTGAAAGAAAAGCCACGTTTTCAGGTATGGGCAAAATAACTGAAAACCAATATGCCAAATTAAGAGAAGTAGTCTGTGTTGAAGCCTGTCGGACCCCCTACGGTAGATCCGGAGGTCTGTTAAAAGAATACGATGCGGCTCAGTTGGGAGCCCTGGCGATCCAGGAAGTAATGCGCCGGACTGAAGGCAAGGTAAAAGGAGAAGATATTGATTATGTCATCATGGGGCAGGTAGTTCCGGCCGGATGCGGTCAGGTACCAAGCCGGCAGGCCAGCATATTGGCAGGACTTCCTGAATCAGTTCCGTCAATAACCGTTAATAAAGTATGTTCTTCCGGCATCAAGACTATCGATCTGGCCGTGCAGATGATAAAAATAGGCCGGGCCGATATTTGTATAGCCGGTGGACAGGAAAGCA
>NZ_DIPG01000139.1:17284-20135 GCF_002426325.1 Syntrophomonas sp. UBA5494
TATAGCCGGTGGACAGGAAAGCATGAGCAATTGTCCCTATACCCTTCCCGATCTCAGGTGGGGAAAAAGAATGGGAATGCTCAATGCCGATTGTGTGGATCTAATGGTTTACGATGGCCTGTGGGATGCCTTCTACGACCGTCACATGGCTATCCATGGATCTGAAGTAGCCGACGAATTCGGATTCAGCCGCCAGGAACAGGATGAGTGGGCTCTGCACTCCCAATTGGCAGCCGTTGCAGCCATACAGGAAGGAAAAATGGACGATGAGGTCTTCCCGGTAGCGATAAAAAAAGGGAAAGACGTATTGGAAAAAGATGAAGGACCCCGCCCTCAGACTACCATTGAAGGATTAGCCAAACTACCGCCGGTCTTTGGACATAAAAGTACCGTAACCGGTTTGCCCGGCAGTGTAACAGCCGGGAATGCACCTGGTACCAATGACGGCGGTGACGTATGCATGCTTATGAGCAGAGAAAAAGCCGATGCACTTGGTCTGAAGCCTTTATTTACTATTGTTGATTATGCCGAAGTATCCCAGCCCACCAAGGATATCGCCACCGTTCCCGGGCTTTCCATCAAAAAAGTTCTGGACCAGAATAACCTGACAGTTGACGACGTAAAAGTTGTTGAAATAAATGAAGCGTTTGCTGCTGTTGCTCTGGTTAGTGCCCGCAGTATTCTCGGAATGAGCAAAGAGCAAATGTTCGAAAAAGTTAATCCCAATGGCAGTGCGATTGCATATGGTCATCCTATTGGCGCCACCGGTGCCCGTATAGCAATGACCATGGCTTATGAATTGCGTCGCCGGGGCGGAGGATACGGGGTATGCGGAATATGCTCCGGCCATGCCCAGGGCGATGCCATGCTTATAAAGGTTGAACCTTAGGACGAAGGAGGCAGCATTTATGGATATTAAAAAAATTATGGTTATCGGAGCAGGGCAAATGGGCGGCGGTATAACTCAGGTAGCCGCCCAGGCCGGTTTCGAAACCGTTCAATATGATATTACTATGGACCTGGTTAATAAAGGTATCGCTCTGATAGATAAGAACTTGTCCCGGGATGTATCTAAAGGAAAGCGGGCAGAAGAAGAAAAGGCAGCTATTCTCGGGCGCATTAAACCTTCGGTAACTCTGGAAGATGCGGCTGACTGTGACCTCATTATTGAGGCTATTATCGAGAACTTTGCTATAAAAAAAGACGTCTTTACTAAACTGGATAATATTGCTCCCCCCCATGCCATATTGGCTAGCAACACCTCGTCATTGCCCATTACTCAAATTGCGGCCTGTACCAAACGGCCTGGCCAGGTTATCGGCATGCATTTTATGAATCCGGTACCGGTTATGAAACTGGTGGAAGTGATCAGAGGAATCGCCACTACCGACGAAGTTTACCAGGATGTTGAGGCAGCTTCTATAAAAATGGGCAAAGTCCCGGTTTGGTGTAAAGATGTACCGGGCTTCATTTCCAATCGGGTTCTGCAGGTTATGATCAATGAAGCGCTCTGGGAACTTTATGAAGGAGTCGCTCCGGCCGAGAACATCGACAATATCATGAAACTGGGTATGAACCATCCTATGGGTCCCTGTGCCTTGGCGGATCTCATTGGCCTTGACACCGTACTGGCCATCCTTAATGTCATGTATGAAGGCTACGGAGATCCCAAATACCGTCCTTCCCCGCTGCTCAAACAATACGTACAGGCCGGCTGGTTAGGCAGAAAAACCGGCAAAGGCATTTACGATTACAGCAGGTAGTAAGAGCCGCAGGCGGACCATTAAGTAAGGAGGTAAGGTTTTTGGAATTCGCCAATGTCATCCTGGAAAAAAAACCGGGCATTGCCCTTTTGACTATCAACCGTCCTCAGGCCTTAAATGCTTTAAATAAAGATACTTTGCTGGATATCAAGGCTGCTATCCAAGATGCCCGGGATGATAGCAGTATCAATGTAATCATTATCACCGGTGCCGGAAATAAGGCTTTTGTAGCCGGTGCCGATATCAGCTTTATGTTAAATATAAATTCGGTTGAAGCCCGTAATTTTGCCCGTTTGGGCCAGAAAGTTTTTCGCCTGATAGAATCCATAGATAAACCGGTGCTTGCCGCTATAAACGGATTTGCTTTGGGCGGAGGCTGTGAATTGGCTATGGCCTGTGATTTCCGGATTTGTACGGAAAACAGCAAGTTCGGTCAACCGGAGGTAGGTCTGGGGGTTACTCCCGGATTTGGCGGGACCCAACGTTTACCCCGTATAGTGGGAAGTGGAATGGCCAACCAGTTAATATATACCGGGGACAATATTGATGCCGGCGAGGCTTTAAGGATCGGACTGGTCAACGCGGTAGTACCGGCGGATAAATTGATGGATCACGTTAATAAAATAGCCCAAAGAATTTCATCCCGAAGCCAATTGGCGGTCAGGTTCTGCAAATCGGCGGTTATAGAAGGATTACAAATAGATATAGACCGCGCTATGACCCTCGAAGCTGATATATTTGCGCTTTGCTTTGCTACGGAAGACCAAAAGGAAGGCATGCAGGCTTTCATTGAAAAGCGAAAAGCCAATTTTACAGGAAAATAAGTGGGGAGGAGTTGGGAAAATGCATTTTCAGTTAAGTGACGAGTCCATAATGATTAGAGATATGGTCAGAAAGTTTGCCCAGAATGAAATAGAACCTATTGCGGCGGAAACAGACCGCACCCATGAATTCCCGATGGGAACTTTCAAGAAGCTGGCCGATTTGGGCTTAACCGGTATTCCCATCCCCGAAGAATGGGGCGGCGCCGGCGGTTCCTACCTGGATTTCGCCATGTTCGTGGAGGAAATTGCCAAAGCCTGCGCATC
>NZ_DIPG01000139.1:20231-24428 GCF_002426325.1 Syntrophomonas sp. UBA5494
GCGGTTATTATGAGTGTGCATACCGGTCTGGGCTGTATGAGCACTTATTTATATGGAAGCCAGCGGACCAAAGAAAAATATCTGAAAGCCCTGGCCACCGGTGAAATCATTGGGGCATATGCCTTGACCGAGCCTAATGCCGGTTCTGATGCGGCTTCCATTAAATGCAAGGCTGAAGACAAAGGAGATCACTTCCTGCTCAACGGCAGCAAAATATTTATTACTAATGGCGGCATTGCCACCACTTACTGTACTTTTGTCAAGACTGATCCAACTCAGGGTTCGGGCAAAGGAATTACCTGCCTTATTGTTGAAAAAGACACCCCCGGTTTCAGCATGAGCAAACCGGTAGATAAAATGGGTATGCATGGTTCTCCTACGGTCGAATTATACTTTGATAACTGCAAGGTTCCCAAGGAAAACGTACTGGGAGAAATCAATGACGGTTTTAAAGTAGCCATGGGCCTCCTGGCCGGAGGCCGGGTTACCATTGCTGCCCAGGGTCTGGGGATTGGTGAAGGGGCACTGAATTTCACCACCAACTACATTAAAGAAAGAAAACAGTTTGGCAAACCACTGGCAGCCAACCAGGGAGTACAGTTCATGGTGGCGGATATGGCCACCGCGCTCGATGCTGCCCAGTTACTGATTTATCGGGCTGCCTGGCTGAAAGACAATAATTTGCCTCACAGTGCCCAGGCTTCCATGGCCAAAAAATTTGCCACCGATACGGCAATGGAAGTATGCACCAACTGTGTCCAGCTAATGGGCGGCTATGGCTATTGCTCCGAGTTTCCAATTGAGCGAATGATGCGGGACGTGAAGATAACTCAGATTTACGAAGGCTCCAACCAGATTCAAAGGATGATTATCGGGAGAGATTTCATCGGCAAATTCTAGCCAGCCCCAGCCTTCTGATAATAAATTCAGAATGTACTCTTAGGTAAATACATTCAAGAAAAGGAGGTATGTAAAAAATGGGCCAGCCGCAAAAAGTAAGTCTGCCGGAAGCGATCAGCCTTATTAAAGACGGTGATATGCTTACCTTCAGTGGTTTCACCATCTGGAGGCGTCCCATGGCAGCTATATACGAAATAATCAGGCAAGGTAAAAAAAACCTGCATCTGGTAGAAGTTAACGGGGGAACCCATGATGATATGCTGATCGGGGCCGGATGTGTGAAAATATGGGAATCCTGCTGGATAGGCCATGAGCTCTATGGAAAAATCGGCGGTAACTTTTCCCGCAAAGTTGAAGAAGGCGCCATCATCTGTGAAGATTACAGCCATGTACAGATGCTGTTCCGCCTGGCCGCCGGGGCTCAAGGACTGCCCTTCCTGCCCACCTATTCCGCTCTGGGATCAGACATATTAAATCCCGAGTATGACATGCTGGGCAAGGCCGGCTTAAGAGACGGAAGCAACCCCAAAATCCCGCCCTTAAAATATGAAATATATAAAGAACAATTCACCGGTACCGAAATAGCCCTGATCCCGGCAGCCCAGCCGGATTGGTGCATTGCTCATGTAAGTATGGCAGGCACGGAGGGAACCATTCGGGTTGCCGGTCAGAAGTACAGCGATGAGGAAGCGATAAAAGCATCGGATAAGGTAATCGTCATTGCCGAGCAAATAGTCCCCGAAGAATATATTCGGCGTGAGCCGGAGAGGAACCTGATTCCTCCGCACCTGGTAGATTATATAGTTGAACTTCCCTGGGGGTCTCATCCCACCGGATGTTTTGGCTCCTACGAAGCCGACGGGGCTTTCATAAAAGACTTCTTTAACCGGACCCGGACCCAGGAAGGCTTTGATGCCTGGGCCGATGAATGGATATTGGGAGTTAAAGATTTTGAAGCCTATCTTAATAAACTGGGAGTAAGCCGCCTGGAAACCTTACGTGCCAGTGCTGCTCTGGGCTATTCTACCAAAGTGAAAAGGGGGGCGAGATAATGGCAGCCAATGACTATGTTAAACCAGGAGAATTCAAGCCTATCGACCTTCTGGCCGTAGCCGCTGCCAGAGAAGTCATGGACGGTGAAGTAGTCTTTGCCGGTACCGGCCTCCCCATGTTAGCCATTATGTTGGCCCAGTTAACCTCTGCGCCCAATGCTAAGTGCATATACGAGGCCGGAAGTGTGGACGGACGTCCTATAAGCCTGCCCACCTCAGTGGGAGATGCCCGCTGTATTTACCAGGCTTCGATCGCCTCCGGACTGCTGGATGTATTTGGACAGCTGCAGCGGGGCCGGGTCGACCTGGCTTTTCTGGGCGGAGCAGAAATAGACCAATATGGTAATGTTAATACCACTGCCATGGGGGGCTACTCCCCTATGGGCAAGAGGCTGACCGGAAGCGGGGGGAACTCGGATATAAATTCTCTGGCCAAACGAACGGTATTTATAATGGTGCAGGAAAAACGGCGTTTCGTGGAAAGATGCAGTTATATAACCTCACCGGGATGGCGCCTTCCCAAATGGCCTTCCGGAGAATTCGTGCACAAAAGGGAAGTCTACGGCAAGGCTTTCCGCGGGGGGCCTTCCGCGGTTATATCAAATATGGGAGTTTTTCGCTTTAACGATGACGGCATCATTTATCTGGATACGGTACATCCCGGGGTTACTCCCGAACAAGTAAAAGATAACTGCAGTTTTGACCTTAATATCAGCCAGGTCTCCGGGGAAACCCAGGTGCCTACCTATAGAGAATTAGAATTACTTTACAATGTAGTTGACCCCGAAGGAATCTTCCTGCCCTAAGCAGTCCCAAGAGAGTCAGGAGCTCTAATCGCCCTGGCTCTCTTGTCAAATGAAAGGGGTGTGAATATGAGGCTCCCATTAGAAGGTATCAAAGTTCTGGATTTGTCCAGATATCTTCCCGGGCCGCTTTGCAGCCAGATACTGGCTGACTTTGGAGCAGAAGTTATCAAAGTGGAAGACCCCCGCGGCGGAGACCTGGGCAGAAAATTGACTCCGCTGATCGGGGATGAAAGCGCTCGTTTCTATACCGTCAACCGCAATAAAAAGAGCATTACGCTCGATCTGAAAAACGAACAAGGCCAAGACATCTTTAAAAGGCTGACCAGCAACAGTGATATAGTGATAGATCAATTCCGACCCGGGGTTATGGATAAAATGGGACTAGGCTACTCCGAACTTAAAAAAGTTAATGATAAAATCATATACTGTGCCTTAACCGGCTATGGATGGAGCGGACCGCTGCGCGATGCCGCCGGTCATGATTTAAATTACCTGAGCCTGGCTGGAGTGACCGGTTTAACCGGTACCCGCGATGGCAACCCGGCCATGTCCGGTGTACAAATTGCTGATATAGCCGGCGGTACCCTCTACGCTGTAATCGCTATCCTGCTAGCCCTTATGAGCCGCACTAGCAGCGGTAAAGGACAGCTCTGCGACGTAGCCATGCTGGACGGTACGATAAGTCTTTTAGCTTATACTCTGGGAGAATGGTCAGGCTGGGGACGTCTTCCCGAGCGCGGCGATGATGTTTTGACCGGAGGTTACGCCTGTTACAGCATTTACAAAACCGCCGACCATAAATTCGTAAGTCTCGGTGCGGTGGAAGATAAATTTTGGCAGAAATTCTGCGTAAAACTGGGCCGGGAAGAATATATAAAAGTCCAGTGGGAAAAGAAACTGCAACCCGGTATGATAGCTGATATTCAAAACCTCATGCTGGGGAAAACCCAGGCCGAATGGGTAAAATTCTTTGCTCAAAGCGACATCTGCTTTACCCCGGTCCTCACCCTGGAAGAAATGGCGGAGCACCCCCAGGTCATAGCCCGCAACATGATTCTGCAGTTAGAAAATGTACGCGGCAGCGGGCGCAAGGTAGTTTTAGGCGGCGTACCGATCAAGCTGTCGGAAACCCCGGGAGAAGCCAAACTAAATTTTCCCGCTCTGGGCGAACATAATGAGGAAATATTCCTGGCCGCCGGCTATTCGCTCCAAGAAATTGAGGAATTTCGCCGCAACAAAGTAATATAAACTTCTAAACGTTTTTAATGCATATTAACCGTCCATAACCGTAGGCCACAACTGCCTATGAAAATGCGTCATCCTGAGTGTTAACGGAGGATCCTTTCCTGGTCAATCATTAATATCGGCCAGATTCTTCACTGCGTTCAGAATAACAAAAACAGTATTTTCGTACTAACCCCCATGGCCGGAGGCCACAA
>NZ_DIPG01000139.1:24584-25068 GCF_002426325.1 Syntrophomonas sp. UBA5494
GCCCCGACGTTAGGAGCGGGCCTCAGGGCTGGGTGTTTACGTGTTATGCCGGAAAAACTCAGCGTCATTCATAATATTCAGTGTCTAATTGGCTAATTAAGAGAACGGTTCCGATCAGCTCGAAACCGTTCTCGGTATTTTTCAATAGATAACTATATGCACATTAAACACCGGGTGGCAGCTTATCTTCCATCAAAGCGCGAAGATTTACCGTGTTTCCGTCCACCACAAAGGTGCCGTCCCCATTGGCGTGAAATGTCCGGCGTTCTTTCCGTTCCTGATCGATCCAGGCACGTACGCCCTGCAAAACAAAAATGCCATGGGGTTCCAGATAGTCAGTCACGCGGCACTCCAGACAGGCAAGGCACTCCGAAATCAGCGGAGCTTTTACATCGGCCGCCGGTAATGCAGTCAGGCCAAATTTCTGGAACTTGTCTATCTCTGCGCCGGAGCAGCTGCCGATACCGACTACCTTTTCCGCCAG
>NZ_DIPG01000134.1:0-14408 GCF_002426325.1 Syntrophomonas sp. UBA5494
CGGCCGCTGATGGTGGCAAACCGGCCCAGACCGATAGATTTCATGTACTCATCCAGCTGCTGCAAGTACTGCGGCGCGGTTTTGGGACCCACATCGCGGCCATCCAGGAAAGCGTGGACATAAACCCTCCCGGCCTGCTCCCTCCGGCACAGGTCCAACAGGGCCAGAATATGTTCCATATGGCTGTGCACCCCGCCATCAGACAGCAGACCCATCAGATGCACCGCAGCCTGTTTATCGCGGGCAGATTGTACAGCGGCGCGCAAAACCGGGTTTTCAAAAAAGAAGCCGTCCTCTATGGCGTTGCTGATGCGGGAAATCTCCTGATACACGATACGCCCCGCCCCCATATTGAGGTGCCCCACCTCGGAATTTCCCATTTGGCCGGCAGGCAGGCCCACATCTTTGCCGCTGCACTTTAATTCTGTCGCAGCATACTCTTCACGAAACCTGTAAAAATTCCGGGGATTGGCGTTGGTAATGGCATTGCCGTCACAATGAGAACCCGTTCCCCAGCCATCAAGAACCATCAATAACATCGGTTTATTTGACATTTTCACCTACTCCAACTATGGCAGCCAGCGAAGCCGCTTCCAAACTGGCGCCTCCTATCAGGGCGCCGTCAATATCCGGCTGTTCCAGGAACTTGGCAATATTGTCGGCTTTAACACTGCCGCCATACAGTATTCTTATTCCATCAGCCGTTTCCCTATTGAATAAAGACTCCAGGCCTTTGCGAACAAACAGGCACATCTCCTGGGCGTCGTTGCAGCTGGCGTTGATGCCGGTACCGATTGCCCAAACCGGTTCATAAGCGACCACCAGCTGTTCCGCCGGGAAATTTAAACCCGTCAAGGCCTGCTGCAATTGCTCCTGCACCACCTGCATGGCCAGCTGGTTTTCACGCTCTTGCAGGGTCTCGCCTACGCACAATATCGGCCTTAGTCCATTTTCCAAGGCTGCCGCCAGTTTTTTATGGATTACAAAATTATTCTCCCCCAAAATCTGACGCCGCTCCGAATGGCCGATAATTACATACCGGCACCCGGCATCGACGAGCATGGCGGGAGAGACTTCTCCGGTAAAAGCCCCCTGGGCTTCCCCATACATATTCTGGGCGCCAAGAACAACCCTGGACCCCGCCAGGGACGATTGCATAGCGCTAAGACAGGTGAAGGGGGGGCATATGAGCATCTCGACTTTCTCTACCCCGGTGACTCTGGGTAGGAATTGGGCCGCGAATTCCCGGGCCTCAGCCTGTAACTTATTCATTTTCCAATTGCCTGCGATCAACAGTCTTCTCATCCGGTTCAACTCCCTCACTGCCGGCTTATGCGGTGGCTTTGGCCTCACAGACAGCCACCCCGGGAAGTTCTCTGCCTTCCAGGAATTCCAGGCTGGCCCCACCTCCGGTGGAGATATGTGTGATGCCCTTTTCCACCCCCAGGTCATGCACAGCAGCGGCTGAGTCTCCGCCCCCGATTACACTCAGAGCAGATGAACCGGCTACCGCCCGCGCTACTTCGCGAGTACCGCGGGAAAACGGCTCATATTCATAAACCCCCAGGGGACCGTTCCATATGATGGTCCGTGCTTCGAGAATAGCCTTTTTAAAGCTGGTGACGGTTTTGGGCCCAATATCCAGTATCATCATATCCGCCGGGATAGCCTCTATATCCACGGTCTTGACGGCAACATCTGCCGAAATCTCTGCCGCGATCACCACATCTACGGGCAGCATCAAAGCCATCCCTTGTTTTTCCGCCTTAATCAAAAGGCGGCGGGCTTCATCCAGCAGATCGTCCTCAGCCAGCGATTTGCCTACCTCTATCCCCTGTGCTTTTAGAAAAGTGTTGGCCATACCTCCGCCGATCACTATTACGTCCATTTTGTCGATAAGATTGTCGATCAAGCCGAGTTTATCGGCAATCTTCGCCCCGCCCATAATGGCCATGCGGGGCTGCTGCCCCTCTTCCAGGACCTGCCTGAGCATCCCCACTTCCTTCTCCATCAAGAGACCTGCATAAGCGGGAAGATAATGGGCCACTCCGGTAGTGGATGAATGCGCGCGGTGGGCGCTGCCAAAGGCATCATTTACGTATAAGTCTCCTAGAGACGCCAGGGCCTTGGAAAAATCCGCATCATTTTTTTCCTCCCCGGGATAAAAGCGCACGTTTTCCAATAACATCACATCGCCGGGCTGCATCGTTTCAACAATGGAGATCACTTGCGGGCCAATAGCCCCAGGGGCCATGACCACCGGCCTGTGGATAAGATGACTGAGGCGGTCTGCCACCTTTTTCAGGCTGTATTTTTCTTCCGGCTTACCTTTGGGGCGCCCCAAGTGGCTCATCAGGATCAGGCATCCACCCTGTTCGACGATATAGTTGATGGTGGGCAAGGCCTCGCGTATTTTGGTATCGTCAATAATATGATTGTCTTTGTCGGTGGGTACGTTAAAATCCACGCGCATTAAGACGCGTTTTCCCTTAACCTCAGCATCCCTAACACTACGCATTGATGCACCTCCAAATAGTATGTCTTAAAGAGACTATTAGCCTTTGCCGGCTATATATTGGGCCATGTCGACACATCGCATCGAATAAGCCCATTCGTTATCATACCAGGCCACCACTTTGGCGGTTCTGTCACCCATGGTCATGGTCAACAGCCCATCCACAATGGCAGAATGGCTGTCCCCGCGATAATCTGCGGATACCAGGGGCACCTCGGTGTATTTTAATATACCCTGCATGCGTCCCTGACTGGCCCGCAAAAAGGCCTGATTTATATCTTGTTTACTGGCCGGTTTCTCCAATTCCACCGTAAGGTCTAACAGCGAGACTACCGGGGTTGGCACCCTTATTGCCAGGCCATCCAATTTGCCATCCAGTTCGGGAATGACCAGGCCTAATGCGCTGGCCGCTCCGGTGGTGGTGGGTATCATGGACTGCCCTGCAGCCCGGGCCCGGCGCAGGTCATTGTGGGCCAGATCCAGGATGCGCTGGTCATTGGTATAAGCATGTACCGTGGTCATCAGTCCCTTAATGATTCCAAACTCGTCCAGGAGCACTTTGGCCACCGGGGCCAGGCAGTTGGTGGTGCAGGAGGCGTTGCTGAGAAGTTGAAAGGAGGGTTGATATTTATCCTCGTTTACTCCCATTACCATGGTCAGATCGACGCCATCCCCGGGTGCCGTAATAACGACTTTTTTAGCCCCGGCCTGCAGGTGCTTGCCGGCTTTGCTGCGGCTTCTGAAAGCGCCGGTACCTTCTATAACAATATCCACTCCCAGGTCGGCCCAGGGCAGTTGGGCGGGATCCTTCTCAGTCATGTAGCGGATCTTCTGGCCATTTATGATGAGGTTGTCAGATTCGACTGATACATTCCCCTTAAATTCGCCATGCAGAGTATCATACTTGAATAGATGAGCACCGGCCTTGATGTCTCCCAGGTCGTTTACCGCCACCAACTCAAAACCAGGCCGGTCTACAACAATACGAGCAACCAGCCGGCCGATTCTGCCAAAGCCGTTAATCCCTATTTTAATCGTCATGCTTCAACCACCTTTCTTAATCTTGTAAGCCCACTATCGCCTGCGCCGCTCCTTCGTCGGTAATCAGAACGGTTTGCCGGCCCCCGTTCAGCACCGCTTTAATAGCCGGCGCCTTATTGCTGCCGCCCGCTACTGCAACCACGGTTTGAATATGGGCCAGATCATGCAATTCCAATCCAATTCCGGGAACCTCATATACTATATTGCCCTGTTCATCAAAATAATATCTAAAGGCTTCTCCCACCGCGCCCTTTGCCTGGAGAAGCGCAATTTCCGCAGCGGTTAAACCTCTGCGATTGGCCATTTCCATAGCGAAACCGATGCCGTGAAAAAGAATGTCGCTAGATTTAATAAGATCGGTTATTTCTTTTATGTAGGGGTCTTGTTTTAAGGCCTGGGCGGTCTCCTCTTGCAGTTTGTCGGGGATATGCAGCATCCTGTACTGGGCGCCAATAATTTTGGCAATCCGAGCAGCTATGGTTCCGGCCTGCTGTTCCACTTCTTCCCCCAAACCTCCCCGGGCCGGAACCACCATCAGATTAGAAAAGCCTATGCCGTCGGTGATAACATCGGCTACCTCGGCCAGGGTGCTTCCCCCGGTAACGGCCAGAGTGCAGCCGGGAAACAACGACTTTTTCATATAGGCAGCGGCAACCCGCCCCAGGTCCCTTTTAATCATCTCATCACTTTGTGAATCACCGGGTACCAGTATGACTTCCCGCAGGTTGAACCGATTCTTGATCTGTTCGGCAAGACTTTGAATATTGAAAAGGAAGGGAACGAAAATATCGACTTCGTTCATAATGTGCTCGCCGGCTGGGCTGAGGCAAATTCCGGCAGTTGTGGCGTGGATCAGGCCAGTGGATTTGAGGTTCTCAATCTCGGCACGCACCATGCGTTCAGTTAAACCCAGCACTTTGCATAATTGCCGTCTTCCCACGGGTTGCTGGTGCATAATCTGCTTCAGCATTTTGTAGCGGTTGGTGATGCAATCCATGGCATCAGGAGCAAATCGCTCCATTATGGTAAATACTCTTTCCATGCTCTCTCCCGTTAAGGGCTATCTGTAATCGGGATAATTATAGCCCTCAGGGGCATTTTTGCCCCAACATGAATATAGTAACGCCTTAAACTATCAATAGTATAACATATTCATGGAAAAATAATGCAAGATTGTGTGATAAAAGCTTAACAACTATGCCCCGGGTATCTATTTATAACATATGTAGTCAATTTTTAAAGGGTGCCAGGTCTGTATGGCAGCCCTAATAGCGGCGGCGGGCCGAAGTGGAAGGGATGTTGAGTTCCTGGCGGTATTTAGCCACAGTACGGCGTGATATACGAATGCCCTTTTCCTGTAATTGCTGGGAAATGGCCTCATCGCTTATGGGGTGCTGCGGGTCTTCCCGGGCGACAATGTCCTGCAGCATATGTTTGATGCTCTTGGAAGAAACTTTGTCTTCACCGCTGCATTCCACACCGGTGCTGAAAAAATACTTGAGTTCAAATAAGCCCTGGGGGGTCTGCATGTATTTATTGGTGGTAGCCCGACTCACGGTGGATTCATGTACATTGATCATCTCCGCCACCTGGCGAAGCGTCATGGGCTTTAAATACTTAACCCCTTTATCCAGAAATTCGGTCTGCAGGTCGACGATGCACCGTGAAACCCGGTATAAGGTCATGCGCCGCTGTTCAATGCTGCGAATCAGCCATATGGCTGATCCAATCTTTTCCTCCAGATATTTGCGGGCTTCCTGAGACTGCGCGTCGGCCTGCTTAAGCATGCTTTCATACATATTGTTGACGATCAAGCGGGGGAAGTTGAAATCATTGATTATTACCACATATTCCCCCTCGATCTTTTCCACAATCACATCAGGAGTCACATATTTTATTTCATCGCCGCTGAACTGCAGCCCGGGTTTGGGGTCAAGGGTCCTGATTAAATCGCAGATTTCCTGGACTTTCCGTACTGGAGCCCCAACCTTCTGGGCGATGTGGTTCAATCTGCCCCGGGCCAGGTCGGTGAGGTGGTTATTGATGATATTGCGGGCGATTTCCGAGTCCTTGTCATATTGCCGCAATTGAAGAATCAGGCACTCCGGGAGGTCGCGGGCGCCCAGGCCGGGAGGATTGAATGACTGTATCAATTCCAGAGCCTTTTCAACCTCTTCCAGGTCAACATTCAGCTGTCGGGCTACATCGTCAAGTTTGGCGGTTAAATAGCCATTCTGGTCTATGCTGCCGATCAAGTACTGGCCGATTTCTTGCTCTTCGGGGGTGGTGCTGAAAAGATGCAGCTGGAACTCCAGATGCTCATATAAGCTGGGCTTTTGCGCCAGGTAATTTTCCAGGGATTTCTCTTCGCCCTGGTAGTTTACCCCCGCATCGTAGGTATCACGGTCACTGTCGCCGAATACATCCAGCCATTCACTGATGTCATCGTTGGTCTCAGGTTCGGATTCTTCTTGAGCATCCGCGGTTTCCTCAACCTCGGTCTTTTCTTCCAGGAGGGGATTTTCCGCTAATTCATTGCGGATATATTCGGACAGCTCAAGTGAGGACATCTGCAGAATAGCGATGGCCTGGCGAAGTTCAGGTGTCATCAGCAGCTTCTGTTGCTGGGCCAGTATCACGTCATGTGTAAGGCGCATACTAACTTTCCTCTCATATCAGGCAGGTCTTTCTCTTCCTATCTCTCTATCTTTATTTATCTATCTTTTTCTCTCTCAAGGAGATCTCGATGATATCTTCAGCCAACTGCTCCAATTTGCGCATCCGGTAAGCAACCCCGGATTTACTTAAAGGCGGGTCCAAGAGGTCTCCTAATTCTTTAAGGGATTTGTCAGGATATTCGATTCGCACCCTGGCCAGGTCGCGCAAATGGGCCGGGAGGAATTCCCATCCTTTCAGTTCAACCAGTCTATTTATTAATTGTATTTGGCGTACTGAGGCATCCACAATTTTGGCAAGGTTAGCGGTTTCACAATTCACCTGACGGTTTATACTGTTGCGCATAGACTTGAGAATACGCACATTCTCGAAATCGAGCAGGGCTTTATGCGCACCAACCACCCGGAGAAAATCTACTATCTGTTCTCCCTCTTTTATATATAATACCAGGTTTAGCTTGCGTTCGACCATCCTGCTGGATAAGTTAAATTTTGATAATAAGCGCTGGATCTCTTTGACCAGCGACAACTCCTGAAGTATTATTTCTAAATGGTATTCTCCTTCAGGACGATTTATAAAACCCCGGCTTAAAAATATCCCGCGCAGATAACTGCGCTTGCAGCAATTCCTGCGGATGAGATCCGCGCCAAGGCGTCTCCCTTTTTTGCTGGCGGCGTTCAGGTCCTGCAGCCTCTGCCAGAGGTCCGCATCCCTATTACTAATAATAGCATGTACTTCATAGATGCGGGTCTTTTTAAAGCGGCGCCGGGGTTCTGCCTGAACTGTGGTCTGCAAGCCGTATAGCGACTTGATAAGGGTGTATATTTTACGCGCGGTTCCGGCCTGCTCAGCTTGCACCACCAATTTCAGCCGCTCGGCATCTGTTTTTATGATCCGCCCATTGACATGAACCAGGGCGGCCAGTTCGGCCCGGCGGCAGCAAGCCTTATCGGAAATCTCCCGGGCCAGTTCCTCTTTTACCTGATTTGAAAAACTCATCCATTAATTCCTCGCCAACTATGACTCGGCATTATTCTCTATGATATTAATAATAACCTGAGCCAGTTTGTCGGGCTCATGCCAGGCTACCTCGGTGTCGGAGACCAGATTCTCCTCAATCAGCCTTACGCCCATGGCCATGATCTCCCCGCTGGTAGTCTTTACCGGCACGGCGTTTTCTTCCCTGTAGCGCTCCAGGCGGTCTTCATCAATTGAACCTGAATTAACGATCACATAATCGATGATCTGTTTGCCCAAATGTTCCAGAATCACCCGCAGATGGTCGGCGGCGCTGTAATCATCAGTTTCCCCTTTTTCAGTCATAATGTTGCTCACATAACAGGTAACGGCACGTGATTCTTCAATAGCAGGAACCACCCCGTGTACCAGGAGATTAGGGATGATGCTGGTATACAGACTGCCCGGTCCCAGGATTATGGCGTCGGCCTCCCGGATGGCTTCCAGGGTTTCCGGAGCTGGCATGCATTTTTCCGGTATCAGATAGACTTTTTCTATTTTTTGATCATGATGACGTATCGAGGTCTCGCCACTTACAGTGGTGCCGTCTATCATTTTGGCCGCCAGGGTTACGTATTCCAGGGTGGCTGGCAGAACCTGGCCTCGAACCTTCAAGACCTGGCTTACTTCTCGGATAGCTGATACAAAATCGCCGGCGATTTCAGTCAAGGCTACCAGTAACAGATTGCCCAGATTGTGTCCCTGTAGTCCATCCCCGGCATTAAAGCGATGTTGGAACACCTTGTCCATCAAGGTTTCTGTTTCCGCCAGGGCAACCAGGCAGTTGCGTATATCCCCCGGCGGCAAAACCCCCAACTCAGATCGCAGCCGGCCGGAACTGCCTCCGTCATCGGTTACGGTAACCACTGCAGTCAAGTGCGAGGTATATTTCTTTAACCCTTTGAGCATAACTGACAAACCTGTACCGCCACCGATGACAACAATTCGAGGTTCAGACTTGATCCGATTCATTTACTCCTCCAATTTGTACTTTGCAACATCTCTATGTCTGATAATTACGTTATATCCCATTTCCTTAAGCTGCTCACCGATGTAAGCGGCCAGAACTACCGAACGGTGCTGTCCTCCGGTGCAGCCGATAGATAAAGCCAGATTAGTTTTGCCTTCGTTTATATAATGTGGGATCAAGAATTTCATGAGATTCACGAAGCGCCGCACGAACGATTTGGTGATGGTGGAATCCAGCACGTAATCGATAACCTCCCGGTCTTCACCGGTCATGCTTCGCATGACAGGATTGTAAAAGGGATTGGGGATAAAGCGAACATCGATGACTATGTCCGAATCGATAGGTATACCCAGTTTATAACCAAAGGAGACTACATTGACCGTAAAGCCATGCATCTGGCGATGAGCATAGAGGCTGGTCAGTTTATCTTTCAATTCCCGGGGTGCCAGTGTCGAGGTATCGATAACCACGTTGGCCGATCCGCGCAATTCTTCCAGCATGTTCTTTTCTACTTGAATGGCTTCCTGCAAACGCCAGGTGTTGGAGAGGGGATGGCGGCGCCGGGATTCTTTGAAGCGGCGGATTAAGACCTCATCAGAGGCCTCCAGGAAAAGAATTTCATAGGGAATCTGGTCTTGCTTAAGATCATCCAGAGAGCGGGCCAGGTCGGAGAAAAACTCTCCCCCCCGGGCGTCTATGACCAGGGCTACTTTGTCGATTTTGCCTTCAGACTGAAGGCTCAATTCAACAAATTTGGTCAATAAAACCGGAGGAAGATTGTCAACGCAGTAGTATTCCATATCTTCCAGGCAGTTGATCACCTGGGTCTTGCCGGCTCCTGATAATCCGGTAATGATGAGTATGTGTAGATTCTCCCTTTTTTCCCCCATGCGGCAATCCCTCCTCCGGCAGCATGGTTCACAACGCGCTGGGCATCAAGCCCCAGAGTTTCAACCAGGCTGCTGCCGTAAGCTAAATCCCCCACTGTTTCCGGGAAATGAGCGTCACTGTTGACAATAAAGCGAACCCCGGTTTGCTCCGCTTCTATTATATCAGAAATAGGGGGGTGGTTATGGCCGCAATTTATTTCAAATAAGACCTCATTTTGGCTGCAGGCCTCGGCTACTGCCTTAACATCAATAGAAAAGAACAGCCCCGGATGAGAAAGGATATCCAGCTGAGGGTTGTTCTCTACTGCGGCAATTAACGCGTCGGTGTTGGCGGCCAGGGCTTTGCGGGACTGCTTTCTGCCCAGGTGGCGCAGTGAGTTTTGCACCCACAGGGCCATGCCGTCATGGACCGAGGTGGGCATAGTATAGGGATGGATACCGGCTATTAATAGATCCAGTTCACCAATGATTTCATCAGGAATGTCCAGCGTACCGTTTAGGTCCCGGATATTGGCTTCAGCGCCGATAAGTATGCGTATATCGGGGTATTGTTTTTGCAGTTCGGCAGCCTGCCTTTTGCTGTACAGGCAGGCCCAGGCATCTTTGACACCGATCACGGCCGCCATAGGCCCGTGGTCGGTGACAGCCACCTCTTGCAGGCCTTGCTCATAAGCCGCCGCAACTATATCCCGCATGGTCTGCCGTCCATCGCTTAAACGGGTGTGAGTATGATAATCACCGAAAAAGCGCATTTGATCACCTGTTTTCCTGTGCTTTGCAGTCTATTCCAAATTGGCCAGTTCTTGCTTAAGGTAATCGATCACTTTGACCGGGGTGGGGTCGATGCCATACTCTAAGGCCAGATAATAACTCACATAGTCGCCTATATAGATCAGGGAATATATACGGGCTAAGAGGGATTCCCCGGCGCTTTCGACCTCAATAACCTTTTTTACTTTATCTTCAATCAGATTACGGGTTATATCCATACGCTGCTGCACCCGCCGGTGATCGCGGCTGTCTCTGAGAATGATAACCGCTATTTTTGCGAGCAGCTCTGCGGGGGCTTCAAAACCTACAATTTCATTGTGATTGAGTTCCGGAAAGACATTGTAATAAGCGGGGCATTTAGCGTTTTCATTGATTTGAGCTTTCCAGCGCAGGGCAGCCGGTTCCGTGCAGTTGGCACTTCCCCACACCACAGGCACAGCATCTTTAATCAGGCCAGCTATGCTTTGCGCTATATTCCGCTCTCGAGAAGCGGGCTGCAACAGATCCCTCAGGCTGTGCAAAACAGCGGCGGTTTCTTTTATGTCCGCCTCCACGTTTTTTAATATACCGGCGCTTTGCAGGGATAATAGCAGGGGAGCCAGCAGATAACCAGTCGCAGCCCGGGGAGATAAGCCGCCGGGGATGGCAACCACGGTATTGCCGTCATCCCGGGCATTCTGAGCCAGTTTGCCGCCGCTGGTAATGGCCAGGATCTGCGCCCCGCAGTTTTTGGCCTCTTCGTAAGCCGCCAGGGTTTCTTCGGTGTTGCCGGAATAACTGACCGCTACAAAAAGGGTGTTTTGGTTGACAAACCGGGGCAGGTCATAGCCGCGGTTAACAAAAACCGGAATGGCAGCTTGCTGGAAGGCATAGGTTCTTAAAATATCGCCGCCTATGGCGGACCCGCCCAGACCGGATACCATCACGTTATGGTAGGGTTTTTGATAGCGTTCTACCTCCTGATACGACATTTCCAGACACCGGTCGAACTGTTCGGGCAAACCGTAGAGATAGCTTTTCATTGGCTCCTGGATAGCGCTCTCTGACATATAATAACCTCTCCTTTATAAACAGATAATCCTTTAATAGGATGAGCATTTCTCAAGCTGAAAGTTTCCATTTTATCTTCCCCGAGTCAGCTTTCCACTATGCCTGTCGCTGTACAGCGGGGCCGGCCTCGGTGTGTAAAACCCATTTTTCAAGGGCCTCTGCCACACCATCCTCATCATTTGAAGCGGTCACATGATCAGCAGCTTCTTTAACCAGTTGCGGCGCATTGCCGACCGCTATCCCGGTGCCCGCCCAGGCCAGCATGCCCACATCGTTATAGCTGTCTCCGATAGCCAGAACATCGGCCTGTTTTATGCCATAGTGTTCGGCTACCAGCTGCAGGGCTCTGGCTTTGTTGGCATCGCGGTGCATAATTTCCAGATAATGCAGCTTGGATCGGGTAATGAATAGTTCCTGGCCAAAGCGCTCTCTCAGATCAGCTTCTATAGGGTCGAGACTACTGGTTTGGTTTGAGATGGCCATAATCTTAAAAGCCGGTAAGCTGCGGCTGGCTTTAATCAGATCAGGCATAAAGGTTAATTCCACTCCGGCCAGCTGTGAATAAGCGATGGCCTCAGGGCTGTCGCTCTCCACACACAGCTGGTCGTCGAAATAGGTGTGAAAGTAAACCCCTTGCTCCCTGAGGAATTCCATGACTGTCGGGGCCAACTCGCCCACCGGCCTGAAATACAGCACTTCCTGAGAATAGGTGTCTTTTACCAGGGCCCCCTGGTAGGTGATTAAGGGGATATTCATGCCCAGTTTCAGGGCAAACGGCAAGGCCGAACGGTACATGCGCCCGGTAGCCAGAGTGACCAGTATACCCTGTTGGCGAATATTTTCAATATCACTGACACACCGCGGCGAGATGCGCAATCCCGAATCCAGCAAGGTGTCGTCCAGATCAATTGCCACTAATCGTATGCCCATGGTATCTCCTTCCTCAAACCGGCTCAAGACAAATAATAAACCGAGCACGGCCGGCCCGGTTAGTTTAAAAATTCAATTCTCCCGCCAGCTTATTTAAAACGAAACATGCGGTCTTCAACAAAATAGCTCCCGGCCGCACTGATCAAGCTCAAGACGAGGGCACTCAGTACGGCCCAGCCAAACCCGTCAATTTCAAAGCCGCGTATGGTAACCGCTGTGATCCACAACATAAACCCATTGATCACCAGGGTGAATAGGCCCAGGGTAAGAATATTAAAAGGCAGGGTTACCAGCAAAAGCAAAGGTCGAATAAAAGCGTTAATAACCCCCAGGAATAACGAGCCTACAATCGCTGCCCACAAAGTCAGCTGAAAACCGGGCAAAAGTGCGGCCGTCAGTACGATGGCCAGTATGTTGATAGCCCACCTCAGGACCCATCCCTGAATCATATCCTTAGCCCCCTTCATGTTAAACGCCGCTATTTGCGTTGTTAGTCTTTCTTTTAATAATATGGGATTTTTTTGTTTTTTACTAATACTATTTGTAGAATATTAAGAACCTTCATCCTGAGGGTGCAGGACCCGGTATACGGCCTGGGCGGCACTCCTGCCGATACCCTTGACCGAGGCGATTTCCTCCTGTGAGGCCCTGCTCAGGGCGGCCACTGAACCGAAAGATTCCAGGAGCAGCTTTTTGCGCCGCGCACCGATACCTTTTATATCATCCAGAATGGATTTAGTTAATTTTTTACCGCGGCGCAGGCGATTATACTCAATTGCGAAGCGGTGGGCCTCATCCCGCAAGCGCTGCAGAGTCATGAGTCCCTGATTGCGGCGGGGCAGCTTCAAGGGCCTTCCATCAGAGCGGAAAATGGTCTCTTCCCGCTTGGCCAGGGCTACTGCCGGAACGTCGATTTCGAGGTTTTTGAGGATCTCCTGTGCAGCGTGCAGCTGTCCCAGACCGCCGTCAATCATGATTAAATCGGGCTCAGGCAAAAAAGCCGGGTTGCCCTGTCCGGCTTCAGTAAAGCGGCGCTTTAAAGCCTCAGCCAGTGAGGCATAGTCATTGTTTTGCGCCATCTTAATCTTAAAGCGGCGGTAGTTCTTTTTATCTGGCCTGCCGGCGGTGAACACCACCATTGATGCCACGGTTTCCTCCCCGCCTAAGTGGGATACGTCGTAGCCTTCGATGCGCTGAGGGACAACCTCCAATTCCAGATCCCGGCTCAACTGCTGTAAAGCGCCTTGATAGTGCTCTTCAGCCTGTTGTTTTTCTTCTCTCAATAACCGGGCATTCTCTTGGACCATGTCCAAAAGGGCTTTCTTTTCCCCGCGCTGCGGCCGGTGCAGGCTGGTCTTCCTGCCGGTCAATTCCTTAAACCAGTCCTGCAGCAGAATCAAGTCGGCGGGAACCATATTCATCACGATTTCATCGGGAATATCGTGGTTTTCGCTATAATACTGGCGCAGGAAAAAGCTGCTCAGCTCTTCTCCCGGTTCATCCATAGCCGGGTGCAGCCAGTAGGTGTCTTTGCCCACAATGCGGCCGGAGCGGATTTTGAAAACCAGGCCCAAATATGGCTTTTCGTCTACTACAGTCACCACCACATCCAGGTGGTAGGGCTTGTCAAAACTGACTTTTTGCCTGGCGTCCAGGCTGTGAATGCTCTGAATCTGATCCCGCAGGCGGGCCGCTTTTTCGAATTCCAGGGCGGCGGCGGCGGCCTGCATCTCCCGCTCTTTTTGCTGGATCACCTCGGCATGATGGCCCTCCATAAAGCGGATCAGCCCAGCCACACATTGCTGGTATTCCTCAACTGTTACCCCACTGCTGCACGGGGCCAGGCATTTCTCCAGATCCCGGTTCAAGCAGGGACGGGGCTGCTTTTTCAAGGTTTTGCAGGTGCGCAAAGGAAAGATCCCGGTAAGCAGCTTGACGGTCTCTTTTAAAGCGGCCGCATCGGTGTAGGGGCCAAAGTAGCGCGAAACCCCGTCCTTTTTCTCCCTGGTGATGCATACCCGCGGATATGGTTCGGCGGTGGTGATCTTCAGATACGGGTAGGTCTTATCATCGCGCATAAAAATGTTATAGCGGGGATGATAAGATTTTATCAGGTTGTTCTCCAGAATCAGGGCTTCAACTTCACTGCCGGTAACAATATAGTCAAAATCGGCCACCCGGCTGACCATCGCTCTCACTTTGGGGTCCAGGCGATGAGGGGGCTGAAAATAGGAGCGCAGTCGATTTCTGAGGATTTTCGCCTTGCCCACGTATATAACCCGGCCGTCACCGTGCTTGAACAAGTAAACCCCTGGTTTACAGGGTATGTCTTTAAGACGTTCTTTTAGCTTTTCCACCTTGGGCAACTCCTAACAAAGGTTTAAGGTATTTCCCGGTGTGTGAAGCCGGACAATCCGCTACTGCCTCAGGGCGCCCGGCCACGATAATATGCCCGCCCTTTTCGCCGCCCTCCGGTCCCAGGTCGATAATATGATCGGCGGATTTGATCACATCCAGGTTGTGCTCAATGACGACCACGGTGTTGCCG
>NZ_DIPG01000134.1:14590-20344 GCF_002426325.1 Syntrophomonas sp. UBA5494
TGCAGGCCGGTGGTGGGTTCATCAAGAATATAGAGAGTCCGTCCGGTAGATCGTTTGGAAAGCTCGGTAGCCAGCTTGACCCGCTGCGCCTCCCCGCCGGACAGGGTGGGGGCCGGTTGACCCAGTTTAATATATCCCAGGCCCACATCCTGCAGAACTTTCAATTTGCGAAATACCGAGGGGATATTTTCAAAGCAATCCACCGCCTCATCCACTGTCATTTCCAGAACATCGGCAATAGTATAGCCTTTGTATTTCACCTCCAGGGTTTCCCGGTTATAGCGCCTGCCCTTGCAAACCTCGCAGGGGATGTATACGTCGGGCAAAAAGTGCATCTCGATCTTAATGATACCGTCGCCGGAACAGGCGTCACAGCGCCCGCCGCGAACGTTGAAACTGAACCGCCCCGGCTGATAGCCGCGCACCCGGGCTTCAGCAGTCTGGGCGAACAGTTCGCGGATGCCGTTAAAAGCCCCGGTATAAGTGGCCGGATTGGACCGCGGGGTGCGCCCGATAGGGGCCTGATCGATATTTATTACTTTATCTATGGCTTCTGCCCCGGTTATGTCAAGATAGCGACCCTGCTGGTTATGACGGCTGCTCTGACCGGAGCGCCGGTTGATACGCCAGGTCAGTCCGGGGTAGAGGATTTCCTCCACCAGAGTGCTTTTGCCCGACCCGGATACTCCGGTAATCACCACCATCATCCCCAGGGGGATCTCCACATCGATATTCTTTAAATTATGCTTGTGGGCCCCTTTAATTAAAATCTGGCGGCTATTGCCCTGGCGCCGTACAGCGGGCACTTCAATGTCGAGGAGGCCGGAAAGATATTGCCCGGTCAGGGATTCGGGCGCCTGCATGATCTCTTCCAGAGTGCCCTGGGCCACAACCTGCCCGCCGTGTATGCCGGCGCGCGGGCCGATATCAACGATATGATCGGCCTGGCGCATGGCATCCTCATCGTGCTCCACCACGATTACAGTATTGCCCAGATCGCGCAGGCGGCGCAGGGTTGCCAGGAGGCGGTCGTTATCCCGCGGGTGCAGCCCGATGCTGGGTTCATCCAAGACATATAAGACCCCTACCAGGCTGGAGCCTACCTGTGTAGCCAGGCGGATACGCTGTGCTTCTCCGCCGGACAGGCTGCCGGCCGGGCGGTCCATGGTCAAATAATCCAGGCCCACATCGATCAGGAATTTTAAGCGCTCCTGTATCTCCTTGATCACCTGGCGGGCGATAATATGCTCGCGCGGGCTCAATGCCAGGCTTTCGAAAAACTGATAGCATTCGCGGATGGAAAGTGAGGTCACGTCATTGATAGACTTGTCCCCTATCAAGACCCAGAGGATCTCCTCGCGCAGGCGCTTGCCCCGGCAGCGCGGACACAGGGTGGTGGTCATATATTTTTCTATCTCCTCCCGCGAAGCATCCGATTTGGTCTCCAGGTAGCGCCGGCGCAGGTTGGTCACCACGCCTTCAAAACTGGAAGTGAAGCTGTTCTTCTCCCCGTATGAATTGACATAATTGACGCGGATGCGCTCCCCATTCTTCCCGTAGAGGATGGCATCCACCTGATCATCGCTCAGCTCTTTGAGGGGTTTATCCAGGGGAATGTCATTTTTCTCCGCCATCCCGTACAAAATCTGATTGTAGTAGGTGTAAAAATTATTGGACCAGGGAATGATAGCCCCTTCTTGAATGCTCTTATCCCGATCCAGAACCAATTCAGGGTCAATAACCCGTTTTTCTCCCAGGCCGTCGCATTCCGGGCAAGCCCCGAACGGGTTGTTAAAGGAAAACATCCGCGGGCTCAGTTCGCTCAGGCTGAATCCGCAGTCCGGGCAGGCGAAATCCCGGCTGAACAGCTGGTCCTCTTCGGCGCCATTCTCTCCCAGCACCCGGATAATGATCAGTCCTTCACTGAGTTCGAAGGCCAGTTCCAGGGATTGGGCCAAACGGCTCCGTATGCCGTCTTTGACAACCAGGCGGTCGATCACCGCGCTGATGTCGTGTTTTTTATTTTTTTCCAGTACGATCTCTTCATCCGAGGTGTATTCATAGCCATCCACGATAACCCGGACAAAGCCGTCTCGAAACAGGTCCTGCAAGAGCTTTTTGTGCTCGCCTTTCTGGGCCTTGACCACCGGCGCCAGGACCTTGAGACGCGTTCCCGGGGTCATGACCAGGAGGCTGTCTACAATCTGATCCACGGTTTGGCGCTGGATAGGCTGATGGCAATGAGGGCAATGAGGCCTGCCTACCCGGGCATACATCAAGCGCAGGTAATCGTACACCTCGGTAACCGTCCCCACCGTTGAACGGGGATTGTTGGAGGTCGATTTCTGGTCGATGGAAATGGATGGAGAAAGCCCCTCTATAGAATCCACATCAGGCTTCTCCATCTGTCCCAGGAATTGGCGGGCGTAGGTGGAGAGCGATTCCACATAGCGGCGCTGGCCCTCACTGTAAATGGTGTCGAATGCCAGGCTGGATTTGCCTGATCCCGACACCCCGGTGAAAATCACCAGCTTATCGCGGGGAATTGTAATGTCGATATTCTTTAAATTATGTTCACGGGCGCCTTTTACGTAGATATAGTCTTTCACTTTATGCTCCTATCAGCATCGCGGCCTCTTTAACGGCCGCGGGATCGCTTTTTGGTCTTGCGCGGGGGCTCCAAGAGCTTCTTGATCATGTCGCGGAGCTCGGCAGCCCGCTCGAATTCAAGGCTTTCAGCTGCTTTTATCATTTCGGCCTGCATCTCTCCGGCCAGCCTAACCCGCTCCTCTTTGCCCAGATGGGAGAACAGCGCCGCATCATATTGGGCCGGAGCCTCGGCAATGGTAGCCTCGATGGAGGCATAGATCTCCTTTTGGATGGTTTCCGGGGTAATCCCGTGGGTTTGATTGAATGCTATCTGCTTTTCGCGGCGGCGGTTGGTCTCATCGATAGCGGTCCGCATGGAAGGGGTGATGCGGTCGGCATACATTATCACCTGTCCTTCCACATTGCGGGCCGCCCGGCCAATGGTCTGAATCAGCGAACGCCCCGAACGCAGAAAGCCTTCCTTGTCCGCATCCAGTATGGCAACCAATGCGACCTCGGGAAGATCCAGCCCTTCCCGCAACAGGTTGATTCCCACCAGCACGTCGAATTCGCCCGCCCGCAGGTCGCGCAGTATCTCCAGGCGTTCCAGGGCCTGGATGTCGGAATGCATATAGCGAACTCTTATCCCCGAGTCTGCCAGGTAGTCGCACAGGTCTTCAGCCATGCGCTTGGTCAGGGTAGTGACCAGAACCCGGTAGCCCTGGCCTACAGTCTGTCTTATCCTTTCCATCAGGTCGTCGATCTGGTGCCCGGTCGGCCTTATTTCCACAAGCGGGTCGACCAGCCCGGTGGGGCGTATGATCTGTTCCGCCACCTGCCTGCTGCGCTCAACTTCATAATCCCCCGGGGTGGCACTGACATATACGATTTGATTGACCTTGGCCTGAAACTCGGCGAATTTCAAGGGGCGGTTATCCAGGGCTGAAGGCAGCCTGAATCCATACTCCACCAGATTCTGCTTGCGCGACCGGTCCCCTTCATACATACCCCTGATCTGCGGCACGGAAATATGGGACTCATCAATAAACAATATAAAATCCCGGGGAAAGAAATCGATCAATGTATAGGGGGGTTCACCTGACTTTCTACCCGTAATATAGCGGGAATAGTTTTCAATCCCCTTGCAGTAGCCGATCTCCCTGATCATCTCCAGGTCGTAGCGGGTGCGCTGCTCAATACGCTGCGCCTCCAGGAGTTTGCCTTCATTTTGAAAGCGGGTCACCTGCTCATCCAGTTCCAGTCTAATATCTTCCGCAGTGTCCAGCATGCGCTCGCGGCTGGTCACATAATGGGAGGCCGGGAAAATCATGGTATGGAGCCTGCGGCCATAAACCTCACCGGTTATGGGATTGAACTCGATAATGCGGTCGACTTCATCGCCAAATAATTCTATCCTGAGGGCTCTCTCACCGGCTGAGGCCGGGAATATCTCGATGACATCGCCCCTCACCCGGAAATTGCCGCGGTTAAAGGAATAATCATTGCGTTCATAATGATTTTCCACCAGGCGCCGCATTATAGTATCGCGCGGCGCCTCCATGCCCGGCCTGAGTGATATGGCCATGCGATAGTAATCATCCGGAGCCCCCAAGCCATAGATGCAGGATACGCTGGCCACAACTACGACGTCCCGCCGTTCCAGAACCGCCGCGGTGGCAGAGTGGCGCAGTTTGTCGATCTCATCGTTTATGGAGGAGTCTTTCTCGATATAGGTATCAGTGTGGGGCACGTAGGCCTCAGGCTGGTAATAATCGTAATAGCTGATAAAGTATTCCACCGCATTTTCCGGAAAGAACTGCTTGAACTCGGCATAAAGCTGCCCCGCCAGGGTCTTGTTGGGAGCCATGATCAAGGCGGGCCGCTGCACTTCCTCGATAATGCGGGCCATGGTAAAGGTCTTCCCCGAACCGGTCACACCCAAAAGGGTCTGTTCCGGATACCGGGCCTTAAGCCCTTCGACCAGAGCCTGTATGGCCTGAGGCTGGTCTCCGGTCTCATGGTAGGTTGAATGTAGCTTGAATTCCATTATTAACCTCTTAATTTCAGTAGTTACGCCTGTCCTTTCCTAATCCATGATAACAAATGTTCGCCCCAATAATAAAGAGGGCATAGAGGCGCCGGGACAGGCGCCTCTACTATGAAAAAGTACGGGTTGGTTGGGATTTACGGCCTCATCTTTGGATTAATTCCTCCAGCAAGGCCATCCTTCTCTGGTTGAGGGCTTGAAAGTTCATTTTGCTGGCGTAGAGGTGTTTGAGAGCTTTTAATTCCCGGTAAGCCTCTTCCAGTTTTTCCTGAGCCTTGGACAGCAGTTCTTCATAATTGTGGTTGGCCAGGCTGCTCACCTGCGCTTCCTTGAGGATCTCAAAATCGTCCAGTACCGCTTCGGTGTTGATCACTTTATCCCACGGTTTTAAATTCAGCTGCAGACCGCCGCCATCAATTACAGCAGTGCTGAAGGCTGGAAGGATGATCATTAGCAAACTATCCGCCTCCAAACCGCAATAATAATATTCCACGCTATTGCCCTGCTGTTTTGCTTTTCTGGCGATTTCAGCCAGGATAGTTGATTTGCCGCTGCCAGCCGGACCCGTCAAGACAAAACGCTGCTTGCAATCAGAGCTGATTTCTTCGACATAATCGATGTAGCCTTCCGCAGTCATGGCACTGGCAAAAAAATGTCTCTCTCCGGGCCGCGGTAGGGTGGCTTCACTGTATATCTGCTCTACCAGACTATAAAGCTGCTGCATGTTGAGATGGGCCGCAGCAGATTTCTTCAGCTCCTGTTTGGCCAGGGCAGCCGACTGAAGATGCATTTCGGCCTGCCGGTTCGACAGTTCCCATTGATCGATATGCTTTATGATCTGCCGGGCCTGTTCCTTAATCAGGGCAGTATCCAGGTAATCGCCCAGATTAATAACATCCCCGCTGATATGTGGATAATGCGGTTCAATGGATACCGGGCTGCTGCCGTTAACTACCGCGGTATCCAGCTGGGGAAAATAAATCCCTTCAGGGTTGACCGCATCCGCAGCCGAGATCCAGTATTCCATCTCATAGCCTAATGAGGACATAGACTCCCCCAGCAGCCGAATAAACGTGGCTTTCCCCGTTCCCGCAGCGCCCTTGAGGATATAGACTCGT
>NZ_DIPG01000134.1:20413-21502 GCF_002426325.1 Syntrophomonas sp. UBA5494
GCCCGCAGCGCCCTTGAGGATGTAGACTCGTTTTATTCCCGCCAGTAAATCAGGCAGGCAGCTGACATAACCCTGGTCGGTAAATGTACTGGACAGCACATACTTGATTTTGCCTTTATATAACAATTCCAGACCCCTTTCCCTGCTGGATTTCTATAGTATATTCGAAAAGTAAACCATTGGTTAATGAAGTAGCCACCCGGGATGGCCGGTTTTCAAAAGGGCTAAGAGCCTCCCCGCGTGCCCAGCCAGATCAGCATCTCATGGCCAAGCGGGGCAAATATGGCAGCTATCCAGCTCATCAAAGGGTATGATGAGGCCGATAAGGACAGCGCCAGCAGGATCAAGCTATAAACGGCCAGATTGCGGGCAGACCGCATCACAGTGAGGCGGGGGGTGGTTTTGGTGACCGTTTCGCCATAACCGAGTATGGCCAGAACCGGAAGCATGATAAAAAGACTGTCTTGAGCTGCAGGGGGATGGCATTGCAGCAAAGGCCACCAGGAAGGCATAGTATAGCCTATGCTGCTGTCGGATGTACAGCTGATAACCAGCAACAAGGGCCAAAACCGCTGCAGTTTAAAACCCTGTACGGTCTGGCCCTGTTTTTTGAAACAAACCCGGCCCGGCTGAGTGCTGCCGTCGACCAGGATCAAACCGCTTTCAATGAGGTGGAGAATAGCTATTAGGCCCGTTATCTGCGGAACGCAGCTGACTGAGCGTGAAGTCAAAAGGCAAAACAGGGCCAATAGGCCGCCTGCATAGGAAAAACAGATCAGGCGGGGATGAACCAAGGCCAATCCCAGGGAAATCAGCCACAAGGCCAGGATGCTTAAATTGCGCACATCGATGCCGACTACCACCAGCAGGGCGCTGCCTAAGAGTCCTGCACCAAGGCCGATCAAGACAGATAATAGCGCCGATTTTATGAATTCACGCTGGTTGGATCCTGGTGATTTTCGCCCATAAGACCAGCTGATTACAAAAAACATAATAAGATAGAGGGAAATAAAAAGAGGCGAGGATATAGCTTGCAACCATACCCGCCCCATTTCCAACCAGATGCTTAAGACAGAATCCAAGCAGTCC
>NZ_DIPG01000134.1:21680-23901 GCF_002426325.1 Syntrophomonas sp. UBA5494
ATTTTCCAGCTTCGTCTTTAACACTTCTATGGCTTTATTCAGTTGCAAATCCTGGCTGTTGTTGGGATCGTTTTGCACCTCGTAATCAGGGGTGATGCCGACTTCATTGATGTCTGTGCCGTTGGGGGTATAATACTTCTGAGTGGTCAATTTCAAAGCCCCGCCGTCATGCAGGGGAAATACGGTTTGCACCAGGCCTTTGCCGAAAGTCTTAACTCCCACCAGATCAGCCCGCTGGTTATCCTGCAGGGCCGCAGCCAGTATTTCCGAGGCGCTGGCGCTGTCATGATTCACCAGGACCACCAGGGGAATATTCACTTTGCCAGGTGAGGCTTTGTAGACCTGTTGATTGCCTTTGCTGTCTGCAGCGCTTACCACCGTGCTTCCATCCAGAAATATTCCGGCAATGTCAATTGCGGCATTGAAATCTCCGCCGCCGTTGTCCCGCAAATCCAGAATTATGCCCTTCACCTTGTTTCCGCTCATCAGCTTTTCAACACTGGTAGCCAGTTCATTGGCCGACTGGGCGTGGAATTGATTTAAGCTGATGTAGCCGATATCAGCGGCTTCGTCAAGAATTTTGTCCTCAACCGAAGGCACATTGATTATTTCACGCACTATGGTAAAGTTGAGTTCCTTGCCTTCAGATTCCCGGTAAACCCCCAATTCCAACTGCGTCCCCGGGTCGCCGCGCATCAGCTGGGCGGCTTCATCAGAGGTCATCTTCACGGTGCTTTCACCGTTGATGCGCACTATGATGTCCCCGTGTTTGACCCCTACCTTATAGGCTGGAGTCCCCCTGATGGGAGAATAGATCATGATACGACCTTGATTGTCCTGCCCCACATAGACCCCGATGCCGCCAAATTTAGCTTCTAATTTGACCTTGAGATCCTGATAGGTCTGCCTGTCGAGATACCTGGAATATGGATCGTCCAGGGCTTCAACAATGCCTGCTCCGGCCCCTTCCAGCATCTGCGCAGTATTGATCTGGTATAAAGACTCGGTTTTGATCAGCCCGATGACACTGAATAGTGTACTCAGACCGGCACTGCTGGTCACTAAGAGGGCAATCGTGCAGACAACCACCACCACACCGACGGTGCTAAAAAAAATGTTAATTCCCCGTAACCAGTTATTTCTTTCTCTGTTCAAATCGTCACCACCAATAATATTCTATTATCCTTGGCATACAAATATGTTATCCTGCCGGTTCAATGGGCTGGCATCAACAGCTTCGGTGTTCACGCCCACATAAAAAGTAAGGATAGCGGCTACCAGAGTAAATATTATAGATGCTTCGAGGCAACCCGGGTCACCTGGGATTCGGTTCCAGGGCGTCTATGTCAGCCGCCGCATTCTGCAGTTTGGCCGGAGAGATAACACCGGCCAAAATGTATGTCATGTTATTCTCCTGATGACTAAAGCCCGGGTCGATCCTGAAGAACTGTAACCAGAATACATCATCACATAGGCAATAGCAAAGACTACCGCAGCAGAAAACACTGGCCGCGCCGCCTTACCCACTTGGCAGCGCTTTCCCTCCCTTGCGCTCTGCCGGGGGCAAAACCCGGGCAGATGTCCGGGCGCCATCACACCGTATAAATACCCAGAATTAATAATACCACAGTTGCAAACCCTGATAAATTTTTACACATAAAAGGACAGTTATTGTCTTGCGCTCTCAACCGGCAAGGCAATCCCTGTCCTTGAATACGCTATTCTACCGTGACGCCGACTTTTTTGTCATGAAAAGTCTCAATAAATACCGCCCCAGATCACTTATACATACTTACGCGGGTCGGTATGTTGTCCATTGATACGCACCTCAAAGTGGAGATGAGGGCCGGTGCTCCAACCGGTACTGCCTACTTTGCCGATGCTCTGACCCTTGGTAACCGATTGGCCGTTACTTACGCCAAGACTGCTCAGGTGGCCGTACAGAGTCGATAGCCCTTGGCCGTGGTCGACTATTATGGCCTGTCCATAGGCTCCCATCCAGCCGGAAAAAATCACTGTGCCGCTGTCCGCCGCTACTATTTTGGCACTCATAGGCGCCCCTATATCCATTCCGGTATGCATTCTGCGAGTCTTCAATATGGGGTGGTAACGCATCCCGTAAGGCGAGGTTATGCTCGAGTAACCCGGGGTCGGCCAGGTAAAGATTCCGGTGCCTAATTGGTCTCCCGACTGTGATCTGCGGATTAAGGCCTCGACTTCC
>NZ_DIPG01000134.1:24143-31938 GCF_002426325.1 Syntrophomonas sp. UBA5494
CCCTCCCGGGCTGTAACCAAGCGGTTTTGTTTGACCTCCAAATCGCTCTTTTTCTGATCAAGTTCACGGCGTTTATCATTAATGGAATCGATCAGTTCCATATCACCCTCGATGACATATTTCAGCATATCGTAGCGGGTGAGAAAATCCTTGATATCAGTCGAGGCCAATAGAACCTCAAGATAAGAAGCCTGTCCGCCTTCTTCATAGACATAAACCAGACGTTCCCCCAGAATTTCGACCTGCTTGTCAAGTTCCTTCTCCTTCTGGCTGATATCCTTCTGGGTCTGGCTAATTTCCTTTTCTAGCTGCTGGATATCATCATTCAGGCTTTTAATCTTTTCTTCAATACTTTTGATATCCTGATCCAAGGCCGAAATTTGGCTTACTACCGAGCGTTGTTTTGATCTGGCCGCATTAACATTGGCTTGCTGGGCGTCGATCTGCTGGTTTATTTGCTGCAGCTTCTCCCTGGCCTCATCTATCTCGTCAGCATACACCGGTAATATGCAGCTAAAGATAAATACCAGCCCCATCATGATGGCTATAGAACGTTTATGCGCGGACATATGTAGGCCTCCTTCTGCAAAATTATTAAAACCGCACTTCAAAATCACACATCGAGGAAACGATTGAGAGATATGTAGGTACCCAATACCCCCAGTAACGCCCCGACCATAACCAGCCCGGCGTAGACTTCAATCAGCAAGGCGCGGTTGGAAAGCACCGGTACAAAAGGCACCGACTGAATGGATCCGATCAGGGTCTCATATCCTACTGCCAGCAAGAGGATTGCTATCAATGATCCGGCAGTCCCCAGCAGTATGCCTTCGATAAAAAACGGCCAGCGCACAAACCAATCGGTGGAACCGATCAGCTTCATCAGATAGATCTCCTTGCGCCGCGAAAATATGGCCAGACGGATAGTGGTCGCGATCAGAAAAATCGCCCCCAGCGAGAGCAGGACAATAAAGGCCATACTTAATACGCGAACCCATTTGGTGGCTAAAAACAGGTTATTGACCATTTCTTTGCCGTAATTGACCCGTTCGATTCCAGCCACCTGTTCCACCTGCTGCGCTATCACCGGCACCTGATGCGGATCCAGGGCTTTGATTTCATAACCATCCGGCAAGGGGTTCTTGCCCATGGTCTCTTCCAGATTGTAGCGATCCTCCCCAAAGCTGTCCTGCAAGTATTGCAGAGCCTCTTCGCGGGAAACGAAGCGCACCGATTCAACCCCGGGAATGGCCTCCAATGCCTGCTTTACTTCACTAGCCTGATCGGCGGTCAAATCCTTATCGAGATAAGACATGATTTCCAAATCTGATTCCAAACGGGTAATAAGGTGGCTGGCATTGAGGGTAGCCAGAACCGCCATACCCAGAATCAGAATACAAATGGCGACTGTGCTGATGGTAGCCAGGGAAAGCAGGTGGTTGCGCGCCATTGATTTTACGGCCTCCCGGCAGAAATACCAGATGTTCTTTAACATACCAGATACTCCCCGGGCGCATAGTCAGCTGCAACTTTGCCCTTATCCAGCAGAATCACCCGCTTGCGCGCCGCTTTCACCAATTCCCTATCATGGGTGGCCATGATAATGGTGGTCCCCTTGCGATTAATATCGATAAGAAGATCCAAAATCTCCAGCGAAGTGTCAATATCCAGGTTCCCGGTAGGTTCGTCTGCAATCAGCAAAAGGGGTTGGTTGGCTAAAGCCCGGGCGATACCGACCCGCTGCTGCTCACCGCCGGAAAGCTCCCCCGGGAAAGAATTTTCTTTGTCCTCTAAACCCACCATCCTTAATACTTCGGGCACCCGCGCCTTAATTTCCCGGTGTGGCGCGCTCACCACCTCCATGGCAAAGGCCACGTTTTCATAGACTGTCTTTCTTTCCAGGAGTTTAAAGTCCTGAAAAACGATTCCCATACCGCGCCTGACCCTGGGAACATCGCTGCGTTTCATACGAACAAGACTGCGCTCGGCAATAAAAATCTGGCCCCGGGTGGGTTCCTCCTCCCGAAACATCATTTTGATTATGGTTGATTTGCCTGCGCCACTGGGTCCCATCAAGAAAACAAATTCGCCGCGATCTATTTTAAGTGAAATATCATCAAGTGCTTTGCCTTTGGGGTATACCTTGGAGACATTATAAAATTGAACTAACACCTATCTTCCTCCCAGAAAAATAAAAACCACCTGCATGAGGTGGTTCTACAGAAATAGTCATAATTCCTTTTAAAATTTATTTTTTTCTCAATAAATCCCGGACATTGTGCACTATTTTTTCGACAGTTAGGCCGTAGTGCTCCAGGAGCTCATTGGGCTCCCCGGACTGCCCGAAGACATCATTAACCCCCAGGCGTACTACCGGCACGGGGTGATGGGCACATACCGTCTCACAGACTGCGCTACCCAGACCCCCGATAATACTGTGCTCCTCAACGGTGAGAATATTCCCGGTTTCCCTGGCCAATTCAATAACAGCCGCCTCATCGAGCGGTTTTATGGTATGCATATCGACAACTGCCGCCTCGATGCCTTCCCGAGCCAGCAGCTCAGCCGCTTCCAGGGCTTTGGAGACCATGACTCCACAGGCGATGATAGCGGCGTCTTCCCCCCGCCGCAGCCGGTTAGCCCGACCGATCTCAAAAGGGGAATCCTGATCATAGATGACCGGCACCGCCGGACGTCCTAAACGCAGGTAAGCCGGCCCATTCATATCATACAATGCGGAAACCGCCCGGGCCGTACTCACTCCGTCAGCGGGGACAACCACGGTCATATTGGGCACGCTTCGCATCAGGGCTATGTCTTCGACGCTTTGGTGAGATCCGCCGTCCTCACCAACGGTTAAACCGGCATGAGTAGCACACAGCTTTACGTTCATCTTGCTGTATGCCACCGAGTTTCGCACCGCTTCAAAGGCGCGCCCGGTGGCGAATATGGCAAAAGTGCTGGCGAAGACCACTTTGCCGGCGCTGGCCAAACCGGCCGCCATCCCGACCATATTCTGCTCGGCAATCCCGGCATTGATAAACCGCTCTGGAAATTGCTTGGCAAAATCGGCGGTTTTGGTGGATTTCGACAGGTCGGCATCCAGCACTACTACATCCTGATGTTTTTTTCCTAATTCCACTAAGGCCTTTCCATAGGCATCCCGGGTAGCCTGTTTTTCCAAGCCAGTATCCTCCTTACAGCCTGCTGCCCGCAACGGGTCAACACAGCCGGGTTTTTTGTTCGGTTTACATGTTCAATTCCGCCAGGGCTCGAGCGATTTCCTCACCCTTAGGCGCAACCCCGTGCCATTCCACTTTATTCTCAATGAAAGAGCAGCCTTTGCCTTTAATGGTTCGGGCCACGATGGCAGTGGGTTTGCCTTTAACCAATCGGGCGCAGTTTAAGGCTTCCAATATCTGGCGGATATCATTGCCGTCTATTTGCAAGACCTCCCAGCCAAAAGCCGCGAATTTTGCAGGAATAGGCAGGGGGGACAGAACCTGTTCCACAGGCCCGTCTATCTGCAGGCCGTTGAAGTCTATGAATGCCACCAGATTGTCCAGGCGGTAATGGGCTGCCGCCATGGCTGCTTCCCAGACCATGCCTTCTTCCAGCTCCCCGTCCCCCAGGAGGGTGTAGACCCGGTAATCCTTATGATCCATCTTGGCGGCCAAGGCCATTCCGACAGCCCAGGATATCCCTTGCCCCAACGATCCGGTGGAAGCTTCCACTCCAGCCAGTTTACTGCGGTCGGGATGCCCCTGCAAAGGGCTGCCCAGCTTCCTTAGGGTCTGCAGGCGATCAGACGGGAAATAGCCCCTTTCGGCCAGAACCGCATATAATAACGGTGCGGCATGGCCTTTGCTGAGCACAAAGCGGTCCCGGTCTTCCCAGTCTGGTTTTTGGGGATCAATATTCATCTCCCAGAAATAGAGCGCGGTTACAATGTCGGCTGCCCCCAGCGAGCCCCCGGTGTGGCCGGAACCGGCCTGTCCCAGCATGGCAATAATCTGGCGCCGCACCTCCCTGGCCTGCTCCTTCAGTCGCTGTACTTGCTGTTGGTCTATTTGTTTCACCTTAGCCACCTCATTGTTATTATTGTGCCTTTTTAGCCAGACAGGCATAGATAAAATCATTGATCTTGCCGTCCAATACCGCTTGAACGTTGCCTTCCTCCAGACCGGTGCGATGATCCTTTATCAAGCTAAAGGGGTTTAAAGTATAGGTGCGGATCTGGCTTCCCCAGGCGATCTCTTTATGTTCCCCTTTAAGGTTTTCCAGGTTTTCTTCCATTTCTTTTTGTTTCAATTCATACAGCCGGGCGGTCAGAATCTTCATGGCTGCCAGGCGATTGGCATGCTGTGAGCGTTCATTCTGGCATTGCACCACTATCCCGGTGGGCAGATGGGTAATGCGCACGGCTGAGTCGGTTTTGTTGACATGCTGCCCCCCGGCCCCGCTGGAACGATAGGTGTCAATGCGCAGTTCCTCGGGATTGATTTTTATTTCCACCTCTTCGCTGATCTCGGGCAAGACGTTTAATGATGCAAAAGAAGTGTGGCGGCGTCCCGAGGAATCAAAGGGGGAAACCCTGATGAGGCGGTGCACCCCCTGCTCGCATTTCAGCTTGCCGTAAGCATAATCGCCTTTGACCAGAAAGGTTACGCTTTTGACTCCAGCTTCGTCACCGGGCAAAAGATCCAGGATCTGCACTTGATAACCGCTCGATTCTGCCCAGCGGGTATACATGCGCAGGAGCATTTCCACCCAGTCCTGGGCTTCAGTGCCTCCAGCACCGGCATGTAAGGAGACGATCCCATCACTTTTATCATGCTCACCGGAAAACAAAATCAACAGTTGATAATCCAGGAAGCGCGCCAGGAGGTCTTCCAATTCCCCGGAAACCTCTCTGAAAAGCTCCGTATCCTGCTCATGTTCGGCCATTTCCAGCATGTCTCTTAAGTAATGGGCTTCGGCCATCAAGTTCTGGTAACGATCCACCTCTTCCTGCAAATGTTTGATCTGTCTTATTATCTTGTGAGCCGATTGGTGATCATCCCAGAAACCGTCACGGGCAGTCTGTTTTTCTAATTCAGAAATCTGCCGGCTTAAACTAGCGATGTCAAAGAGAAGCCCCCATTTCAGTTAAACGCGTTATTATTTCCTGACAGGTTGCCTTGGGATCCTCCAGCAAATTCGTTCCCTCCTCCATGAGTTAAATCTAATGTCTCGTAAAACCACCGGTTTTTTCCGGTGGTTGATAAGTACTATTTGGGTTTGACTTTAAGTTAGCATGTTTTAGAGCCTTTATGCAAGCAAGCGCCGCGAGGCTGCATGAGCCGGAATGCAAATTGGCTAGGTTGTTTGAGCTTCCGCCGGAGCAGTCTCATTCATCCGGGGAGGTTCGAAGTAATCATATTTTTTCTTGAGTATGACGATATCCACACGACGGTTCATAGCCCGGTAAGTATCATTTTCATTGGGCACCAGGGGGCGGTATTCACCATAACCGATTATGGCCAGGCGTTCTGCCGGAATCCGGGCGGATTCGCTCAATACATGCACTACCGTAGCTGCGCGCATCACTGATAGCTCCCAGTTGGACGCAAAACGGCTGGTATTGATGGGGAGATTATCAGTGTGCCCTTCCACCCGAATATAGTTGGGCAGGCTCACCAGGGTCTTACCCACCTCGGCGATGATCTCCCGGGCCGGTGAGGTCAACTGATCAGATCCGCTGGGAAAAAGCAGGGCGTCTTTGAAACTGATCACCAGACCCCGCTCCTGTTCGTAAACTATGATATGCTCGCTGAGTCTAATGGCCTGGCTGCTGGTGGCGCCCTGCCGGGCTTCCTGATCCTTGGCCTCGATGAATTCCGAAACCAGTTTTTTGACTTCTTCCAGCTGGCCTTGTTCGGTTCTGTCCTGATTCTGGGGCATATCCTGGCCCGACAAACCTTCAATCAGCGATGGGCCCTGGGTGTCTAAAACCGACATGGCTTGACCGGTTAAGACCACACTCAGTGAATTGGCAACTGCCGCATATTTCTGGGCATCGACCTGACTCATGGTATACATCAGAATGAAGAAAATCATTAAGAGGGTAATCAGGTCGGAATAGGTGATCAGCCAGCGTTCCTGGTTACCTTCCTCACTGTGCCCGCCTCTTTTTTTTCTGCGGCCGCTGCGCGTCATAAATAATTACATCCCCATTTCCAGCGATTTCTGCTGTTCGGCGGCTTTGCGAGTATCCGTCGGCAGGAAGGTCATCAATTTCTCTCTGATAACGCGGGGATTTTCTCCGGCCTGAATGGATAAGACCCCTTCTAAAATCAGTTCCATCAGCAGTACTTGCTTGTTGGCTTTGGTCTTGCATTTGGTGGCGAAGGGTATCCATAACACATTGGCCGAGCCCACACCGTAAAGGGTGGCCAGGAAGGCTACCGCTATGGCCCCTGCCAATGCGTCCGGGTCGGCCACATTGCTTAAGACGTGGACCAGCCCCATGACAGTGCCGATGATGCCCATGGTGGGCGCAAACCCCCCGGCGGTCATAAAGATATCGGCCCCGATGCGCTCTTCTTTTTCAAAGGCCTCGATCTCCATTTCCAGCATGTTCCTGGTCAATTCGGGATCGGTGCCGTCAATCACCAGCTGCAGGCCCCGGGCCAGAAAAGGACTTTCTATTTCCGAAAGCTGGCTTTCCAAGCTTAAAAGACCTTCGCGTCTGGCTTTGTCCGCGGTATCAACCAGGGTCTCCAGGACACTCAAGTAATCGATTCTCTTATCATTAAACACCAATTTGAAGAAATACCCCATTTTCTTTAATTCGTCCATGGAGTATCCGATCATGGTGGCGCCGATCGTGCCCCCCACCACTATGATGAAAGCGGTGTGCACCCAGAGCATACCGGCATGCCCGCCTTCCAGCAGAAAACCGCCGATTAAGCCCGCTATACCGATAAGCAATCCGATGAGTGTCGCTATATCCATTAATTATCCTCTCTTCCACAGCATTGTTTGTACTTCTTGCCGCTGCCGCAGGGGCAAGGCTCATTGCGCCCCACTTTTTTGCTGCGCACCGGTTTGCGGCTGCTCTCCTCGTTGTTGCTGCTGTAGACTACCGCTTTGTGTTCTTCGGGTTCTTTTACCACTTTGACCCGCAGCACAAAGCGAACCACATCCTCCTTGATGCTATAAACCATGGCTTGAAATGCTTCATAAGCCTCAAACTTATATTCGATTAAGGGGTCTTTCTGACCGTAAGCCCGCAGTGATATGCCATTGCGCAGCTGGTCCATGGCGTCAATATGATCCATCCATTTCTGATCGATGAAGTGCAGCAGGATGCGCCGCTCCAACTCCCTCATGGTTTCCGAGCCCATTTCGGCTTCGCGGGCTTCATAGAGGTGGTGGGTTTGTTCCTTTAGAAAATCCTGGACCGATTCCCGGGTCTGCCCGGTCAGATCTTCTGTGCTGAAGGCGGGTGCTGGAATCACATGCTGATCCAGATAGGTCAACAACCCGTTCAAATCCCATTCATCAGACCATTTGGCCTCACCGGCAAAAGATTCCACCACCGCATCTATGACATCGTCGATCATGCTGGAGACTGTTTCTTTCAGGTCTTCGCCGAAGAGGACCTTCTTTCTCTCTCCGTAAATAACCTCTCTTTGCTGGTTAATAACATCATCGTATTCCAGGACGTTTTTCCTGATACTGAAGTTGCGCGATTCCACTCTTTTTTGCGCGTTTTCCAGCCCTTTGCTGACCATATTGTGCTCAATCGGTA
>NZ_DIPG01000134.1:32116-33090 GCF_002426325.1 Syntrophomonas sp. UBA5494
AAACGGGACAGACCCGGGTCGCCCTGCCGGCCGGAGCGGCCGCGCAGCTGGTTGTCGATGCGCCTGGCTTCATGGCGCTCGGTTCCCAGGACATAGAGTCCGCCCAATTCCTTAACCCCTTCTCCCAGGACGATGTCGGTGCCGCGTCCCGCCATATTGGTGGCGATGGTCACGGTGCCGCGTTGACCGGCCTGGGCGATTATCTGGGCTTCCTTTTCATGATGCTTGGCATTTAAGACCTGGTGTTTTATTCCGCGCTTGCTGAGCATTCCGCTCAAGAGTTCGGATTTCTCGATGGAAATAGTGCCGACCAGCACAGGCTGTCCGGCTTTATGGCATTCCACGATATCTTCAATCACGGCCGTAAATTTGCCGCCTTCAGTACGGTATATGACATCGGGTTTATCGTCTCTGACCATGGCCATGTTGGTAGGAATGGCCAGAACATCCATGCCATAAATCTTGCGGAATTCTTCTTCCTCGGTTTTGGCGGTACCAGTCATACCGGCCAGTTTCTGATACATGCGGAAATAATTCTGAAAGGTGATCGTAGCCAAGGTTTGGGATTCTTTTTCGATTTTAACCCCTTCCTTGGCCTCTATGGCCTGATGCAAGCCGTCACTGTAGCGCCGGCCAAACATTAAGCGGCCGGTAAATTCATCCACGATGATGACCTGATCGTCTTTGACCACGTAATCGCGGTCCCGCTTCATCAGGGCATGGGCTTTCAAGCCCTGATTAATATGATGGGCCAGTTCCATGTTGTCGGAAAGGTTTTCAATGCCAAACCCTTTCTCCACCTTGCGCACCCCATCCTCGGTCAAAGTTACCAGGTGGGCTTTTTCATCCACGATGTAGTCTTCTTCCGTCTTGAGTCGGGGAACAAATTTGGCGATCTGATAATAAAGCCCGGTGGGCTTGTCGCCTTCCCCTGATATTATGAGCGGGGTGCGGGCTTCGTCGATCAGAATGGA
>NZ_DIPG01000134.1:33324-36280 GCF_002426325.1 Syntrophomonas sp. UBA5494
TTTTTCTCTCCATATAGCTGAGGCCATGTACGATCAACCCTACCGTCAGTCCGCAGTAGTTGTAAACCGGGGCCATCCAGCCGGCGTCACGGCTGGCCAGGTAATCATTGACGGTTACGATATGCACCCCTTTACCCTCCAGGGCGTTGAGGTAGGCAGGCAGGGTGGCAACCAGGGTTTTGCCTTCCCCGGTTTTCATTTCCGCGATGCGCCCGTCATTCAGGACCATGCCGCCGATGAGCTGTACATCGAAATGGCGCATGCCCAGAGTACGCCGCGAGGCCTCTCTGACCAGTGCGAAAGCCTCGGGCAGTATGTCCTTAAGGGTTGCGCCGTTTTGCAGGCGTTCCTTGAACTCCTGGGTTTTGGCCGGGAAGGCCGCTTCAGAAAGAGCGGCCATCTGCGGCTCCAACTCATTGATGATTTGCACGGTTTTGCTGTATTTGCGCACTTCTTTTTCAGTATCGTCTAAAAGCTTCTTAAAAAAATTTTTTAACATGAACCAGATACCTCACTTCAAAAAAAAGGAACCCTACGGTTCCTTGTATCACAAAGGTTTACTCGATGTTTCTATAGTAGCATTCCGCCGCTTCAGGGGCAACTAATCAAACCAGGGCTCGATCAACCCATAATTGCAGTCCTTACGCTTGTATACCACATTGACTTCATCGGTCTTAGAATTAAAAAATACGAAGAAATTATGCCCTAAAAGGTTCATTTGCATAATGGCTTCTTCTTCATCCATAGGTTTCAGGGCAAACCGTTTGGTGCGTACGATTTTAAATTTTTCCATCGGAGTGTTAACGCCGACCGGGTTCTCCAGCATGGCTTTCTTTAATCCGGAGGCGCGGTGGTTTTTATTTAGCTTGGTTTTATATTTTTCTAATTGCTTCTCCAGTTTTTCTTCCACCAGATCGATGGAGCTGTACATGTCCTCGCTGGCTTCTTCCCCGCGCAGAATGATCCCGTTTAACGGGATGGTCACCTCTACTTTGTGGCGTTCACCCTCCACTGACATAGCAACTTGGGCATCACGGCTGTCATCAAAATACTTCTCCAACTTGGAAAGCCGTTTGGTGGTATATTCCTTGAGGGCATCTGTTACATCGATATTTTTTCCTCTGATTTCGAACCTCATGCAACCACTCCTTTCCCGTTGTTACATCTATTTTACAATGGGTCTATTATTTTCTCTAGTAGATTGTCTATACTTTAGTAGTATACAACTAGGCAGGGAATATCCATTAATTAGAGAAAAAATAAACCGGGCTCAAAGCCCGGTTTAGCGCTATATTATAAAGCTGCTTGCCTTTGTTCCTGGAAGCACTGCAAGCAGTACACAGGTCTATCTTCCACTGGTCTAAAGGGAACCTGGGTCTCAGTTCCGCATTTAGCACATATTGCGGTGAACATCTCGCGGCTCTTGCCGCTGCGCGAATTTCTGCGCTGGGTTCTGCATTCCTTACAGCGCTTGGGCTGGTTTTCAAACCCCTTCTGATGATAGAATTCCTGTTCACCGGAAGTGAAGATAAACTCCTGCCCGCAATCCTCGCATATTAAGCTTTTGTCCTCAAACATGTGATAAAATCCCTCGCTTTTACTTTTAAATTGGTTTCGGAGTGAGCATGCTTTTTGACCCGGCATACTCTCCAATCCGTAATGCCTATTATATATGTTGCCATTAAAAAAGGCAAGGAAGCTTGCTGCTCCTGGCCCATACGCGCCTTTTTCAGTTTTTTTCCGGGTTAGCTCCGCGGTTCCTTATTTTGCCTTATTACCTCCTGATAAGCTCGGAGGGCCTGGTTTTGGTTTATCGGTCCTGCCTTTTGGGGAGCGGCTGCCTGGCCGAGAGACATCAACTGCTGGCTCCTGGCATCGGTATCTGTAATCCGGCGCAGCACCAGGCTCAGCTGATTGATCAGCTTTGCCAATACTGCCCACTCCTCCGCAGCAAGGCAAGGTTTGAGCCGGGTCAGGTTAAACTCCTCTAATCCTAATTCCCTGGACAACTCTTGCTGCAATTTCCGGTTGTCCTGGCAGAGTTGATCCAGTTTTAACAAGAGAAGGCGGCGGCGATCCAGGATGGGGTTTATCTCGGCACGGCCGGTACCCATCTGCAAGGACTCCAGCTGTTGCCGGGACTCTTGCTCCATGTTCTGGCAGAGTTCATACTGAAGTCCAAAATTGGCTATAATCTCGTCTATCAATCTATTGCCCACTATATTACCTCATAACTATCCCCAACCGCAGCTTTATTTATAGCCGTCAAAAAATTGGGATTGGCCGTATTCCCCGGCGCCGACATAGGACTTTAAAGCCTTCAAATTCTTGCGCACCTGGCTGAGCTCCTTCCCGGTAATCTGGAGCAACCGCTCGGCTGAGCGCCCACATTCTTCATCAAAGCTTTGAATAGCTAGGATGCTGTTAAATATGGCGGCTTCTTCCCTGCCGATGTTTTCAAGCACCGCCGGGTCCTGGGGCTCCGGCATGTTTCGCTCTTCTTCTTTAACGCTCTTCTGGGCCAGGTCAATTTTATTCATAAGCTCCTGGCGCTGTTCTAGCAAACCTTTCAGTTTCACTATAATTTCATCAGCATTATCCAGATGTGCCAGGCGGAGCAGTTCGGCCTGTTTTCGGGCGATCAGCTCCAAGTCGGCAAAGTGCTGTCTGATGGCTTGCTTTTTCACTAAAATGGATTTCATATGGTCTCCATTCCGCTAACCCATTATGTTGACATAAAGGTTCTGTTCTCTCCTGGCACTGGTGGGCCCGGCCAGGCGGACGGCTTCCTGCCAGGTCTCCCGCAGTTCTGCAAGAAAAGGCAGGATCTCTTTAAGCAGCAGCTTATCTTTATGAATGTTGGCCTGAACCAGCTGGAAATAAAAATAATCGTACAGTTCCTGCAGCTGCGCGGAGATGCTGTAATCCATATTCAAGGTATTGCGCAGCTCCAATA
>NZ_DIPG01000134.1:36474-52280 GCF_002426325.1 Syntrophomonas sp. UBA5494
ATAGCATCTTCCACGGCTTTTATTGCCCTGTCATAGAGCATGATCAAAAGCCTGCCCGGGGACATAGTAGCTGCGCTGGTCTTTTTATATTTCTCATACATCATAAGGTTTTCCTGCATCATTTTCCTCCTTGGCTTAAATCGTGTCTGTTTGTATTTCTCTATACCTGGGTGTCCAATAAGATGCCCAGTTCCTCTTCCAAGACTTGTTTAAAACGGGCCGAAATCTCCAGAATAGTGTCCGCAGGCCACTCGCGAATCACTTCCTGGGTGGCAGCGTTGACCATTTTCACCTGATAGCGCCCGCTGGACTGGTGCAGGGTGAATTGCAGGTTATAACTGGCAAAAAAGCGGTTCAGCTCAGTAACCGCCTGGTTTAAATCGCTTCCCTGCATGGCGGGCGGACTGTTTTCTTGCGGTTGGGACGGCTTATTTTCACCCCCTCTGACGCTTTTAGGGGCCGGGTCGTAATCCGGTGGCAGGCTGGCTTCGATGCGCATGGTAACACCTCCTTACTTGAAGCTAAGTAAGTTATCGTTTTTTAGGAACAAAATCTTGAGACCGATGTTACCGAAATAATGCGGTTTACGCCCATATAATCATCAATAGTCCCGGCCTTTGGTCCTAAACGGAAAGCAATAGCGCCGCTTTACCTGTAGCACGGCATCAAACCAGCGCAATCAGGACCGGGTTATACCGTCAAATCAGGCTGCTCCGCCCCGTAAAGACTCAGCGGGCCCCAGGAAGTGCTTTATTGCGGTGGGCAAACAGTAAGAAAAGGCCGGGGTTCATGGTTATCCGCCGAAAGGTTTTGATCATTGCACCGCGCTGTTGATTTCTGCCCAGAAAAATGGGCTCTGGGATTATCCAGAGCCCGGGTTTGGGGAGTTTAGTTGTTATCTGAGCAACTGCAGCACGTTTTGCGGCTGCTGGTTGGCCTGAGCCAGCATAGCGGTGGCAGCCTGGCTGAGGATGTTCATCTTGGTGAAGTTCATCATTTCCTTGGCCATATCCACGTCACGCACCCGGGATTCAGAAGCGGACAAGTTTTCCGAGGTGGTTCCCAGGTTGTTGATGGTGTGTTCCAGACGGTTCTGCATAGCCCCTAATTTGGATCTTTCCGCAGATACTCGGGTGATTGCTTCGTCAATGGTGGAGATAGCGGCATTGGCGCCGGCATGATTGGTGACTACCAGGCCATCAACTCCCAGAGCAGTTGCGCTCATGTCATTAATGGACAATGAGGTATTCTGGTTAGCGTTGGCACCAATCTGGAATTTTACAGCATGGTCAGTTACGGCGATGGTAAACGCATTGGTACCTGCAACATAGTTGGTCTTTACTTCGAACTCAAAGCCCCCAATATTAAGGGTTCCGCCAGAGTAGTTAAAGGGTGCATTGCTAACTGTTTTAGCACCGCTCAAGTCAATATCCATCCCGTTGGCGGATAAGGCGATATTTATAGCACCAGCCTGAGTAATGTTATCTGTTCCCAGATCGATGGTCAAGCCTCCAATATCGAGGTCAGATACAGTGCTCGCCCCACTAATGGTGGTTTTGGTTCCATCAGGGCCAGTTAATGTGAAGGTGGCTGTGTTCGCTACATTGTCGTAGTCGGTTACTTCCAGGTGATAATTACCATAGCTTATATGGGCACCGGCAGTAACTGAAAAAGTATCCTGATCAACAGCCCCGTTCAAGGAACTTCCACTTGTAACGAAAGTGTCGGTTCCTGCAGATGTCATAGTCAATGTATAGGTACCAGTTGTTATATCACTTCCGGTAATCTGGAAACCCTGTGGTTGAAAGTCTAGAACAGATGCAGTGTAAGTCTTACCCATATCGCCGTTCAACAGCTTCTTGGTGTTGAATTCGGTGTCAGTGGAGATCCTGGTGATCTCAGTTGCCAGCTGGTCGATTTCTTTTTGGATCTCAGCCCGGTCGGCTTCGGTGTTGGTGCCGGTAGCGGACTGAACCGCCAGTTCTCTCATTCTCTGCAGTATGCTGTGGGTTTCATTCAGCGCCCCTTCAGCGGTCTGTATCATGGAAATGCCGTCCTGGGCATTGCGGCCGGCCTGATCCAGGCCTCTGATCTGGCCGCGCATCTTTTCGGAAATGGCCAGCCCGGCGGCGTCGTCGCCGGCGCGGTTGATGCGCAATCCGGATGACAGTTTCTCCAGGGCTTTGTTGCCTATAGAGCTGTTGGAACTTAATTTGTTATAGGTGTTGAGTGCTGCGATATTGTGGTTGATAATCATTTAAAAATTCCTCCTTGAAATTCGCTGGCCCACTTCCCTGCGGGCCGCCTCATAATACTCCTGAAACTCCGCTGGTTTTGATGTTTGCCCTTGATTTACCCCCTTGCATTTAATAATGATTGCAATTATTATATCGGGATATATTCGGGAAATATTTACTACTATTTTTAAATAATCTAGGCCCTAAGTATATATTTTCTGTTAATTATCAAGTATCTTCGCCCTAAAGACTATTAATTTTAATAATTAGGACTACAGGGCAAAAAAATGAGAATATACTGACTATCCAGGAGACCCTCTCCGCTTAGGACGAAAAAAGGCGGGGAGTCGCTGGTCGTCCCCGCTTGGCCGAATTATTTATCTTTTGCCCGAATCACTCATCCATCTACTGACCGGAACCGCTGGCGAACTGCTGGGCCAGCCACTGGCTCTGGGCATTCATCTGCTGGAGCGCTTGTTCCATAGCCGTGAATTGCCGGTAATACCTGTTTTCCACTTCGACAAGGCGCTCTTCCAGGGTGTAAATCCTTTTTCCGACCCGTTCGAGTTCCCGTCCCAGGCTGCTTTCGTCAACCCCGGTGCTGACAGTGCCTGCGGTGTTGGTGATGCGCTGCATACTGTCAATGACCTGATCATAGAGCCTTACTGCTATACCTTGATCAGTTCCGCTTTCGGTATTGGTAAACAGATTCATCACCGCTTCGGGGTTGTCGCTCAAAGCGGTTTTGAGTTCGTCCTCATCGATATGTAGTTTGCCTTGATCCTGCCAGCCCGAGGTGGTGATGCCGATAGCGCTTAAGCTGGAATACTTGTCCGCCCCGGCGACAATTGAACTGGCCTGGTTGCGGATCATACTGTAGAGGCTGAAAAGGGTGGAGTCACTGTGCAACAATCCGCTTTTAGCCTTTTCTTCCCACTGCTCAATATCTTTTTCCTTCATGTCCTTTTTCTGTTCATCACTTAAGGGGGTAAAATCGCGAAAACGTTTTTCCCCCAGCTTTTCAGAGATGTATCCCACCGCGGCGTTGTATTTTTCCACAAAATCCTTGATCTTGGCCACTATGTTGTCGACGTCGGGGCTTACGGTTATATCTACAGTCTGTCCCTCTTTCAAGAGGGCGAAGTTGATATTGTTAAAGGTAAAGCGGTTGGATGCGAAATTAAGTTCCTGGCCGCCATTGAATCTGATAGCGGCATCAACACCCGCTACCGTGCCCAGGTCGACATTCAAAGTGTTGGCCAGGAAACCGCTGCTGTCCTCCAGTTCAATCCTGGCCTGGTCGCCGGTGCCGGAAGTGAAGAGGTAAAATTTATTGAGGCCGGCATCGTAAGTAGCCTTGATTCCAGTTGCCGCCTGCTGCTCATTGATCTTGGCCACCACGGTTTGTATGGTGTCGCCCTCCTGAACGGTGATGGTGGCCGAACCGTTTTTGCCGGTCAAAGTGAATTCGGCATCCTCCCCGCTGTGGACATACTCGCTCATGACCGGCGTGCTCTCTTTGCTGGCGCCCCGGGCCAGCCTTAAAACTTCCACACTGAAGCTGCCTTCAATGGTGGTGCTGGCCGCTGTGGCGGTAAGCACTGCCGGGTCTGAGGAAGTGACGGTTTTGGCCTGAAAAGTGCCCTGTAGTTTTAAGTTGAGCAGGGAACTGCGCAAGGCCAGGAATTTGGTATTGGCCTCCCGGTACTGCTCCCGTTTCCATTCCAGGATCTGCTTCTGCTGGCGCACTGCGTCCACCCGGGCCCGTTCACCCTTCATGGCTTCTTTTATTATGCTCTCAGTATCAAATCCGCTCGCTAATCCCGATATCCTTATAGCCATCCTGATACCTCCAATTACCGGGGCGTAGTTTCCAGCTGCGCTTTAAACAGGTCATCCAGCAAATGATGCGGTTCCTGACCTGGTTTTGCCGCAGCCGCCTGCATATTGGCCGCTACGATCTCCCGGTAGATTTCCTGACGATAAACCCCGACTTCCCGCGGGGCATCGATGCCGATCTTAATGTAATCCCCCTGTACGTCAACCACCGTAATGCGTATCTGTTCACCTATACAGATGCTCTGTCCCTTCTTGCGATTCAACACCAGCATACTATCTCACCCCCTGAGCGGGGCTCAATATAGAATCTTCGAATAGCGGATGTTTGGTATGATACCTTGATAACTGCGGAATATATTGAATTCCCACCTGCTGGTCGAAGTTGATGATCAAAGGGGCCAATAGATTGGCGGTGGTCTCGGCAAAAATCTCGGGTATGGTCAATAAGGCGAATACATTAAGAGACCCCTTGCCGCCTTCCCTGATTTTCAGACGCCGCAATTCCCGGTTGTTGATCTCAATCTCATAATGGGGGAAAAACGTGAATACATCTGCCAGGATGAAGCAGAGCTGCTCCTTCCTCACCGATTGCAGATAAAAGAAGGGCGAGTCCGCCGCAAAAGGAATGATTACAAACTGCCGTTCCTCTTCAAATGCCGGCAGGCCTTCCGGGAAAAAAATAATTTGATCACTTTCAATTTCGATCTCTTCCAGGTACTTGCTCTTAATCTTCATGCAGTTCACCTTTAAGTGTGCCTCCCCATTTACCTGGCTAAAATATTTTGTTATTTCATATATCGTTTTAGAGGGGCTGTCTCTTGATATCAATCTGTCATCTTCGCTGGGGATAATCACGAATAAAACATGACCCCTGGCCTGGCTCAATATTTTAGAAAGCCGAACAGGAGCCTGGCCGCCCCGCCGCCTTCCCGGCCCGGTAATTGATTTCGAGCTTAGGCAGCGGCAGCTGGCGATAAAATAAAATTACTGGATGAATAAGCCGAAATAGGATTTTGCGCCCATATTATAAAAACTTATTTGAGGAAATCAACCAGCGTAGGCTGGATAATCCGTGCTCCTGCCGCCAAGCTGGCACTGTACACGTTTTCCTGCATCCTGAGATTCATAACCGCTTCTTCAAACTCAACATCTTCAACTCCTGCCAAAAGGCTGGTCAAAGATACTTCCGCTTCTTCGAGGCGGTTTTGCTGCAGCTCCATGCGGTTAACGCGGGCTCCTACTACAGCGCGCTTGCCCAGCAGATCGTCGATTTTGGCGTCAACGTTGTCCAGCATGCCGCTGATTCCTTCAAAATCGGATGCATTTATAGAGGTTATTAAATCGTTTATCATGGCGAACACCCCGCCGTCCGGGTCCCCGGAAGCGTCGACTCCGCCGGGATTGCCGAAAAAGCCTGTCATGTCCAGATTGAGGGCTACCTTGACCCCAATGCCGATCTCCGTTTCCAGCAGTTGAGCATTGCCTTTCCAGACCTCCCCCTCACAGGGGGCCTGGGTGACATTGGAGCCGGCAAAGATAAACTTTGACCCATAAGTGCTGTTGGCCACCAGCTGCAATTGTTCTTTAAGCTGCTCCATTTCAGCGGAAATGGCTTGCATAACCTCCTCCGAGTTGCTGCCGGTGCCGGCTTTTACCGCCAGTTCCCGCACCCGCTGCAGGATTTCGTTGATGTTGTGGAGAGCCCCGTCGGTGGTTTCCATAAAGCTGTTGGCCTCATTGATATTGGCCAGATATTGTTCGTTCTCATTAAGGGCGGTACGCAATCGCAGAGCCTTGACCAAACCGGAGGGGTCATCGGAAGGACTGTTGATTTTCCGGCCGGTAAATAACTGGCGTTGGCATTCATCCAATCGCCGGGTATTGGTATTCAAGTTGCGGATCAAATCATTGACCATCATAGTAGAAGTAATGCGCATCTTCTATTACCTCCCCACCAGTCCGAGGCGGTTAACCACCAGGTCGAGCTGCTCGTCTATCGCGTTGATAAAACGGGCCGCAGCGTTATAAGCGTGCTGATAACGTATCATATTGGTCATTTCCTCATCCAGGGAGACCCCGGAAATACTCTGTCGCTTGTTGTCCAATTCCCCCACCAGGTTATCCTGATTCTGCGCCATGCGTTTGGCCTGCTGACCCTGCACGCCGATAGTCGAAGCCAGGGAACGCCAAAAATCATCCATTGTCATAGCCCCGTCGATAGTCAAGCCGTGTTTCAGCCGGGCCAGATTCAGGGCATTGTTTCCGTCTCCAAAATTAATGGGTTGGGCTTCAGCCGGCGGAACCGGATCTTCCCCTGTAAGCGGGTCGCCCCAGGTGCGCTGGCCGGCGGCGGCGATCCCCCGGGGATCATTGAGGATGTCATCGGCCACCTTCATATACTGGGCCCAATCGCTGACTGTGCCGGGGTCGGCCGGTTCAGCAAAGAAATTGGCGCCGTCAGGAGTACCGGTCTTATTAATAAGACTGAAACCCTGCCGGTGCAGCTGGTTGGTTTCCTGTACAATGGCCATGGCCAGCCGGTTGAGCTTGTCTATCATTTCGGGAACCAGACCCCGGTAGTCGGAAGAGGCATCGGCAGGATGAAGAGTGGCCCCCCTCACATCCAAGAGGCCTTTCAATTCTCCCCCGCTGATCTGTGTTTTCACCCGGGTGTCTTTCCAAACAATCATTTGCATGCCATTGGCATCGGCTTGGGTATCCAGAGTACTGTAAGTCAGGCCCTGAACCAGGGTTCGCCCCCCCAGCTGAACCGCAATGGTGCCATTAGACTCCTGATGGACGCTAATGTCCACGATCTTGCTGAGCTGATCCAAAAGCAGATCACGCCTGTCCAACAAGTCGTTGGGTTGTTGCCCCGACACATTGATGGCCAGGATCTGCTTATTCAAATCCTTTATCTGTTCTGCCATGGAATTAATATCCTGGACCCTGGTTTCCAGGATAGAATTCACATCGTCGCGCAGTTCCACCAGCTGGCGATAGGTATGGTTGAAAGTGTCTGCCAGAGTGGCTCCCCTCTCAGCCACGACTGTGCGGGTGGAATCATTTTCCGGGTTGCTGACCAGATCCTGCCAGGCTTCCCAGAATTGATCCATTACCTCCCTTAACCCGGAATCTGAAGGTTCGTTAATGATGACCTCCAATTTACTGATGGATTCGGAAATGCTCTGCCAGTAACCGGCGGCCTTATTCTCGTTGCGATACTGGTTGTCCAGGAACTCTTCGCGGATGCGCTCAATAGTGCCCACCGCGACGCCTGTTCCAATCTGCCCCACCCCCACTGCGGTCTGCAATGACGGGGTGCAATATGGCGTGGTGGTTTCCAGCTGAGCCACCTGCCGGGTGTATCCAACCGTATTGGCATTGGCAATGTTGTGGCCGGTGATGGTCAAAGCGGTCTGCTGCGCGGTGATGGCCCGCTTGCCTATTTCTAATCCAAGAAATCCTATCGACACCTTGTATCCCTCTTTTCCAAGGTCGAATTTATATTTTGCGGTCGAGGAGGTTGATTCTGGCTCTCATGTTTTCTGCTTGCAGGCCTTTTTCTGAATAGGTTCCGGGTTGATCGCCCACCATGGCCGCTTCCAGAAAAGCGATATGATCCAGGGACTGCTGCAAGAGTTCATTATTGTGCTGATTCAAGGTTTTTAAGCACCCCAGGCTGATTTCCAGCCTGCTTATGGAGTCCTGCATAAGAGCAGCGAGATGCGGGCAATTGTCTCTCACCCATTTCAACAGTTGTTGAGAATTCAATCCCGGGTGTTCCGGGTACAAACCGCCCTGGGCGCGAAAACGGGCACCTTCCCATTTTTCCAATTCCAAAATGACGATGCCCTCTTCACGAATCAAGTTATCCAATTCTTTGATATTCCCCTGAATAACGAGCTTCTTTTTTTCACTGGCCAGGATTACCAGCTTTTCAACCATCTCATTAACTTTATCCTGGAGTTCTATCAGCTCGAGGCATTGTTTTTCCATAGCGCACCACTTCTAAACGAGCTTATCTACGATAGCTCTTTGAATGATTTTCTCCGCAATTTCATCGTCTGCCAGAGTATAGGTTCCGGTGGAAATGCTTTGCTGCAATGCGGTCACTTTATCCATACGGATATCATCGGTTTGTTTGACCGCTTGCATCGCCTTTTGCTTGAGACGGCTGGCCTCAGAAATCATCAGCTCATCCTGTTTGGCCACACCCTGGCTGCGCGCCGTGTCGGCCGGGGTTAATTTATAATCCCGGGCGTAAGTTTTGAGTATGTTTTGTACCTGAGTTTTAGAAATTATCATAGTTCCCACCTCATACTTCTAGCTATTTTTTAACTCGTATAAAAACATTGATATCCTTATCCGTTTAACGGGAGTTTTTCGGGCTTTTACTGCATATTATTAGCTCTATCTCATTATTTTAGCCAGTTCTGATAAAGCGGTTTTTTAGCTGGGTTTTATTTGTCGATTTTATAGATATGCATTTGGTCGCGCCCCATAGGGAGCGGTTTTGCTTTTTCCGCTGCGGCGGGCATAATCCCCTGCAGCTGCTGGTTCAATTCATAAGAACACTTGGTGCAAAAACGCCCGGCGTCAATTTTAGCCGAGCAGCGCTCACACTTAAGACTGGCCACAAATCCACGGGAAAGCAGACGGCCTTCGCGCAAAAACTGCAAAATGGTTTCTTCCTTAACGCCAGTAGCCTGGGAAACTTCGATAACGTCTGCCCCATTGTGGTCGCGCACATATCTGCGCACAATAGCGAATTCTTTATCGACATTATCGAGGCACTTGCGGCACAAGCTGCTTCCCTGGGAGGCAAAAACCCGTCCACATTGTCTGCAATTCTTCAAGTCTGCCATGGCAATCTCCCTCCTGCTGCCTAGAAACCTTTACCGGTTGCCCAGGTTATCACCGAAACCCGGGCAGCCCCGGCCCGCAATAAGCTGCGGGTACACTCTCGGGCAGTCGACCCTGTAGTATATACATCGTCAACCAGCAGAATATTCTTTGCTTTTATGCGCTGCGGATCTCTGACTTTAAAAGCGCAGAGCAGGTTCTTCTCTCGCTCCTCTTTGGTCAATTCCCTTTGGGCAGGGGTTTCCTTGACCCGCAGCAGCATGTTATTATCCATGGGCAGCTTTAAATGCCGGGCAATATGCCGGGCCAGCAGCTCGGTCTGATTAAAACCGCGCTGGGTTAAGCTGCCCAGGGAAGCGGGAACCGGAATAATGACATCTATCGGCCAGAATCGGGACTCGTTCTTAACCACTTCGGCCATCAGCCGGCCCATTTGCCCGGCCAGATATTTGCGGCCCAGGAATTTTAAAACCTTAATGGCAATGCGGTAGCCGTCCTTATCATATGGGCCTACTGCCCGGGCTATGTGAAAACCGGGCGAATTGACCCGGCAGTCATGACAAAGCACATCTTCGGTATCCAAATACTTGCCGCATAAATCACAGATCGGCAGGCAGGTTTGGGCTTTTTGCATCTCTTGGGCGCAGTTTTCGCACCAGGGACGACGGCTAGAGAACCTTCCCGGTTCTCTGCACACGCAGCATACGTTTTCAGGAAAGAGAATATCCAGCAACAGATTTAACACCCAACCCCCTCCTTTCCGCCAACAATAGAAATCCGGCCGTGTGGCGCCTCTTACCCTACGACAAAACATATATTAATCATAATACAGCTTAATAGGAAATTGTATGGGTAAATCAAGCTTCCAGGAAATAGAACGGCTTAATTATAAAAGAGGGGTTCTCCCGACATGTCCATGTAAGCTGGCAGGAAAAAAAACCGACCGTTTTCCTTCTCTCCGGCCGGTTTAATTTTTTCGTAGCGGCGGCCCCGTCTGAAGCGTTTGGAACACTGGATACTGCCTATAATCAAAGCCGCCATGATGACTACCCATACAGAAAACACCATTAATTTTAAGAAGAAAGCCATGTAAATAACCTCCTTCAAGCCTATTTTGTACATAATATGCTTTCCGGAGGCCGAATCATTCCTGGTATTACTAGGCTTCGCCCTCTTCGTCTACCACTATGTCGTTTCGTAGGGCATAAACGGCCGCTTGAGTTCGATCTTTTACATTAAGTTTGCGGAAAATACTGGTTAGGTGGTTCTTTACTGTTTTTTCGCTGATAAAGAGAGTGTCTGCCATGTCTTTGTTGGAGTTGCCTTTCACCAGCAAGGTCAGGACATCTTTCTCCCGTTTGGTGAGTTTGACATCATCTTCTTTCTTTTCATTGCGGGTCAATTCTTTGACCAGCCGGTTGGCAACCCGGGGATGAATTACGATTTCGCCGTCGATAACACGATGAATGGTGTCAATGAGCTCGCTGCCAGCCACATCTTTGAGGACATAAGCGGAAACCCCTGCTCTGACCATCTCTACAACCTCTTCATCCTCGTAGATTGTCAAGGCGATAATGCGAATCGAAGGGATCTCCCTTTTAATAACCTGCGTAGCTACAACCCCGTTGGTGCCTGGCATATTAACATCCATCAAGATAATATCCGGTTTCTCTTTGCGAGCTATGTTGATAGCGCCCTGACCGTCGCCCACCTCGGTGATGACTTCAATGCTTTTGTCCAACTCTAATAGCTTGCGCAGGCCCTCCCTAACTAGCACATGGTCATCCGCTATTACAACTTTTATTTTGTCCATCCTTGACATCTCCCTCCAGCGGCACAGTTATGATAACCTGTGTTCCCTTGCCGGGCGCCGAGATGATCTCCACTTCGCCGCCCAGCAATTCGACCCGTTCCTTCATGCCCATTATCCCGTAACTCTCTGATTTGGTCGCGGTTCTCCCCATATCGAACCCGCGGCCTTCGTCTTTTATCACCAGTGTCAGGCTGCGGCCTTTATCTTCCATTTTAACCAGTACTTTATTAGCCCCCGAATGTTTGCGGATGTTGGTTATGGACTCCTGAACCATTCGAAACAGGGCGATTTCCAGGGACATATCGTATTTCTTCTTCTCGCCGAAAACCACAAATTCGATATCCAAATCGTATTTAGCGCCATAGTCCTTGAAGAAGTCGCTCAAGGTGGCACAGAAATCATCTTCGTGGAGCAGAGAAGGTTTCAGGTCGAACATAATGCGTCTGATCTCGCTCAGGCTCTCCGATCCCATCTGCTTGATATTTTCAATCTCTTCATATATGCGGTTGATATCATCCTCCCACAGGTGTTGAATGAGATCCAAACGGATCATCATACCCGCCAAATTCTGCGCCGGGCCGTCATGCAGATCCCGGGCAATTCTACGCCTTTCGGCTTCTTGTGATTGTATGATCCAGATGCCCAACTGCCTGTTCCTGTGGGAATCTTCTATGGTTTCGTTTATCCTTTCGACATTTCCCTTGAGAATCTTGAGGGCAAAACCGGTGGAACTCAGAAAGCTTTCCGCTTTTTGATTGATAGCCTGAAATTTGTTGATGTGGCGGGTAAGCTCCTCACGCCTCCTGCGCAGGTACATTTCGCTTTGACGCAGGTCCAACAGCCTCAGCTGCAGTTCACGCGCGCTCTCATAAGCCTTCTTGATATCAATTTCCGAGTAGGAGCGAAAATTTCGGCTCACTTCCATTAATCGCAAACGAGCCAGCCGTTCGAGTTTTTCGTTTTTTTGCACCTCATCAATAATCCGCCCGGCTTCCAGGGTGAGTTCTTCCATCTCCACCTCCAGGCGAATACATTGCTTGCGGCTCTCTTCGGATATGTCAAAAATATCACCACGGCTTTGCTCCATGGTGTTAATAATTTGAACAAGAATCAAATCCAGTTGATTCAATTCATTCGATCCTAAATTTTCGCTGTCTATAGAACTTTCGTCGTTATTCATAAAAATTCCTCTTCCTACTCTTCATAAATTTTATATGATGAAGGAATCTTGTACCAGACCTAATTATTTATTTCCAGAGCCTCACAGAAAGCCTTCTCAATGGCCTCTAAGCTCTGCAAATCGGCGCTTTCAGTATATATTCGCAAAACCGGTTCGGTATTTGAGAAGCGTGCCAACAGCCAGCTGTCATCAGCCAGGGACCAGCGCATCTCTTCCTGATCGGTTATCGATAGGACTTTCAGCCCTGATATGGTCTTAGGACGAAAAGCTGATAACCGCTCTTTGAGCAGGGGTTCTCGTCCCTGGGTAAATAACACATCCTGGCGGCGATTAACCAGGCGCCCATAGTCCCGGTAAAGCTCTTCGGTCAATTCAGCACAGCTTTTTCCGCTGTAAGCCATCATCTCTACTGCCAGGAGGCAAGCCAGTATGCCGTCTTTTTCCGGAACATGGCCCCAGACGCTCAGACCGCCGCTTTCTTCACCACCCAGGAGGCCGTTGTACTCACGCATGGCCTGGCTGACATATTTGAATCCCACCGGGGTTTCGATGACTTGTAAACCATTCAGTTTGGCGATACGATCCAATAGATGAGTGGTGGCTACGGTACGCACTACCGGCCCCCTCACCGTCCGAGTTTTAAGGAAGTGATCCAAAAGCAGGGCTATAACCAGGTTGCCGTTTATGAATCTGCCCTCCTGGTCAACGATTCCAAAACGGTCGGCATCCCCGTCCAGGGCCAATCCTATATCCGCGTTATAACTGACTACCGCACGGCGCAAATCGAACAGGTTCCGTTCCACCGGCTCGGGAACAATATTCCCAAACATCACGTCACGATGATTGTGTATAGATTTTACTTCGATGCCCAGTCGGGTCAAATACTGCTCCAGAAATCCCATTCCGGCTCCATACATCGGATCCACAACCACCTTGAGGCTCTTGGCTTTGAAATGCTCCCGGCGGAGAATCTTGTCAAGATGGGTAAGGTAGGCGTTATCCAGTTCAATTTCCTCAATTAAACTCAACTGAGCCGCTTCCTTGAGATCTATTTCATATACTTTGGCGCCTTCCGCTACCCTGTTGATCTCGGTTTCTATACACTGGGTCTCCTCAGGCAGGGCCGGCCCGGCATAAGCCGGAATAAATTTGACTCCATTATAGTGGGCGGGATTGTGACTGGCAGTAATCACTATACCCCCACTACATTCCAGATGGCGCACTGCAAAAGCTACCAGGGGCGTGGGGGCGGGGTTTATCAACATATGAACCTTGATCCCGTTTCCGGCCAGGATGCGTGCGCACTCCTGGGCGAACTCGGGCGACATAAAGCGGTTGTCATAACCTATTACCACGCTTTTGCGCGGTCCGGTTCCACTATTTATATGAGCGGCGATTCCTTGAGCCACCATTCTTAAATTTGCATAGGTGAAATCCCGAGCGATAATAGCCCTCCAACCGTCGGTTCCAAAATGTATTGGCGTCATCTTTCTCCTCCTCAATAAATGCGTGAGCTGAATTCCTCCCAGAAGTCGCTAAACGAAGTTTACCACCCTTTAGAAGGGATTAGATACAGAACTCTTCTTCGGCAACTACGGGTTAAGCTTTGCTTCAGACCTGCGCTCCAATGCGCACATAAAGAAAGCTGATCAATTCCCGCACAATCCTGCGGGCTGCTTTGCCGTCACCGTAAGGGTTGATAGCCCGGGCCATCTTGTCGTACTCACGAGGATCGGATAACAATTTTTTGGTCTCTTCATATATTTTACGGCGGCTGGTGCCTACCAATTTGACAGTGCCTGCAGTGACGGCTTCAGGCCGCTCAGTAGTATCGCGCAACACCAAAACCGGCTTGCCCAGGGCCGGAGCTTCTTCCTGCAAGCCGCCTGAATCGGTGACAACCAGGTAAGATATGTTCATGAGATGGGCAAAGGGTTCATAATCGAGAGGCTCCAGAAGATGTATGCGGGGCTTGCCGGACAGCATCTCTTCTGCTATGCTGCGGACGACAGGATTTTTGTGCACCGGGAAGACGACCGCGATGTCAGGAAACTCTTCGACCAGCTCCAGCAACGCCTGGTATATTTCGCGCATCCTTTCGCCCCAGTTTTCGCGGCGGTGGGTGGTGACTAAAATCAGCCGCTTGCTCATGTCGATGCCGGCAAATTCCCGGCCAAACTGATAGTCATCCTTAATAATGCTGAGTAAGGCATCAATAACTGTGTTACCGGTGACCCATATCTTGAATTCGGCGGTGGCCTCGGCCAGAAGATTTTCGCGGGAGGTGTCTGTAGGGGCGAAGTGTAATTCTGTGAGGCGACCGGTCAGGGTGCGGTTCATCTCTTCAGGAAAAGGAGAGTACTTGTTGCGGGTACGCAAACCGGCTTCTACATGTGCCACCGGGATGCGCATATAGAAGGCCGCTAATGATGCCGCCAGGGTAGTAGTGGTATCCCCGTGCACTATTACCAGGTCCGGTTTCTCCTTTTCCAGAACCTCCTTTAATCCGCTTAAGGCTCCTATGGTAATGCTGAATAAATCCTGACGGGTTTCCATCAGATTTAGATCGTAATCCGGCTGGATTTCAAACAGGCGTAAAACCTGATCCAACATCTCCCGATGCTGCGCGGTTACGGTCACAACGGTATGTATATCCGGCACCTTTTGCAGCTCTTTAACCACCGGAGCCATTTTTATGGCCTCGGGGCGAGTTCCAAAGACGACCATGACTTTGCCTAAATACACTATGATTCCTCCTGTAGCCTCAATGTAATGATCAATAGTACTTCTATTTCTTTAAGGTTGAAACCGGCACAATGGCGGTAATTTTGAAGACCAGACAGTTTTTTAGCGGGAACTGGCGGTAGGGAGTTTGAGCAAGCTTGCGCTGCAAGCGTTCAAAATACTCGCCGCCGGTGGTGTCGTCTTCCAGTTCCACATAAACCCTGACGCCGTCTTTGGTCTGCTGCCCCTCATCAGTCACCAAAACCAGGAATACCCCTTTTCCGGTCTGCTTTAAATTAGCATAGGTGCGGTCAGCGCCAAAACGCGCACAAATGATGCGGTCATCACCAATCATTTCTAATACTGTCAAAACCGCTACGTTGACATTGTACTCTTCATCAACCGTACTCAACGTTGTGGAAATCAAGTTGGCATTTAATAGCTGACGGGCCTTTTCTACCAGATTATTTTCCACTACCACACCTCCTGGCTTACCTATTGATTAGCATCATAGTAATACATTCCCAGAATCAAGTCAAAAGGAAGCGATAGGGGAGGTTCCTTTATTCTAAGAGTAAAGGAGCCTCCCCATTACTGGTTCTTATTCGCTGCGCTTATTTTCTAATACCGTTGATGATGGCACCGGTGATTTGCTTTGATAGCTCCTGGGGATCTAATTCAACATCGTTCATGACTATGCAGCCGGCAAAATAAGGAATCAAGGCGCAGACCATGCGGCTGATCACACTGGGATCCAGGTCATCTCTGAGTTCTCCCCGGGCTATGCCCTTTTCCATCAAGGCCTGCATCTGCTGTTCTTTTTCAGCTTTTATCTTAAGGGTCCAAGCCAGCAATTCCTGATCCACCGCCTCTACCTCCCAGAAGCTTACCCGGGCCAGCTGACGGTTTTCCAGAAAATAGCGCAAGTGTGCGCTGATAGTGCGGTGCAGTTGCTCTTGTACGGACATATTCTCGATTTGTTCCAAGGGGATATTCTCCTGAAAATTACGCCAGCCGGTAAATAATACTTCATAGAAAAGCTCCAACTTGCTGCTGAAGTATTCGTAAATAGTGCCTTTGCCGGCCCCGGCTTGTATGGCGATTTCCTCCATGCGGGTATTATGATAGCCTTTGCGGGAGAACACCT
>NZ_DIPG01000134.1:52418-54773 GCF_002426325.1 Syntrophomonas sp. UBA5494
TCATTTCCTTTCCTCAACCTTTCATACTTCAAGACCATATTCATCCTCACGGTCCTCCCCGGAAAGCCCGCCAGCCCCATCGTTCCCGGCTTAGGCCGGGGGAGAGCTGGCGGCCTTTTTAGAGGCTCTTCTGGCTTTAAATGCAGACAACCAGTCGTCAAATATGGCATAGACCACCGGCACCAATACCAGCGTCACCAGGGTAGAAACCAGAAGTCCGCCAATTACCACTATGCCCAAGGGTTGAAGGGATTCGCTGCCCTCGCCGATCCCCAGGGCCAGAGGCAGCATTGCCAGTATGGTAGCCAGGGCGGTCATGAGTATGGGCCGCAGCCGCACCCGACCGGTTTCCAGAATAGCCTCTTCACGCTCCATGCCCTCCTCGCGCATCTGCTTCAAATAATCCACGAATACGATGGCATTGGCCACCACGATGCCGACCAGCATGATCACCCCGATAAAACCCGGTACGCTCAAAGGGATTCCGGTCAGAAGCAAGGACAGCACCACTCCAATAAAGGCTGTGGGTACCGAGAACATGATCACAAAGGGATCGAAGAATGATTCGTAAAGGATAGCCATAACCGAATAACAGAGGATTATGGCCAGTATCAGTGCCATGGCCAGGTTGATGAAAGTCTCGATCATTTCCTGGTCAGTGCCTACATATTCGATACTGTAGCCCGCGGGGAGGTCAATTTCATCTGCCCTGGCTTTAATATCCTGCATTACACTGTTCAGATCCCGGTTAAACAAGTCTCCGCTGACTAGAGCGCTGCGCACCTGGTCCACCCGGTTAATGGCTATGGGACCCTGTGCAATCTCAAAGGTGGCCACCGAGGATAATTTTACCAAAATCCCGGCGGGATTCATTATAGAAAGGTTGGTCAGATAATCCATGTCTTTTTCTGAGCTGGGTTTGAAACCGACCTTTACGTCCACCTCCTGACCGTCCACCCGGTATTGTGTAGCCACTTTTCCCTGCATGGCCGAACTGATCTCATTGGAGACCTGCATCGGGGTCAGGCCGAAAGCGGCAGCCCGGGCGCGGTCAATGTGAATCTGCAACTCGGGTTTGCCTTCAGTCAGGGTGGAGACCACCTCGCGGGTCCCCGGGACCTGGCGGACAATCGCCGCAACCTGTTCGGAAAGTTGTTTTAAAACCTCGAGATCCGCTCCGCGAATCTGCACTGTTATGGCGCTGGTGGATCCCATCATGGAAGCGGCGTCAGCAGCTGAGACCTCTATTTTGGCGCCGGCGATTTCCTGCAGCGAGGTGCGCATCCGTTCGGCGATAGTATTTACATCGTTCTGGCGTTCCCCTTTGGGGACCAGCTTGACATACAATGTAGCGCTATCAGTTCCCGAAGCCAAACTCATGGTCATGCCCTCCGAGCTGCCGACACTGCTGAAAATGGTCTGTACCTCGGGGAACTCGCGCAATTTTTCCTCCGCCAGTCTTGCAATCTTGTCGGTTTCTGTCAATTGATTGCCTTTGTCGGTCTGAATATTTATGGAGATTTCCCCGGAGTCCATACCGGGAATGAATTCCGCCCCCACCAGAGGTATAGCCGCACATGCGGCCACCATGGCAATAGTGACTCCAATCACCACCACCCGCCTTCGAGCCAGGACTTTACCCAGCAAGACCTCATAGCGGTCTCCCCAGCCGTCCATCCATTCCCCTAAACGGTTTATCAGCCGGGAAACCGGGTTGCGGGGATCGGGCCGGGCGGCCATAACCTGATGAGTCAACAATCGTGAAGACAACAGGGGAATAATGGTTAAGGCCACGATCAACGAACAGAAGATAGCGAAACACACTGTCATAGCCAGGGGTTTAAAAAGGATCGAAGCAATGCCCTCCACAAATGCCATGGGAAGGAACACCGCCAGAATCGTCAATGTGGTTGCGATAACCGCATTGCCAACCTGTGAGGCCCCTTTGCGGGCCGCTTCATAAGAAGATAACCCCAGCGAGCGGTGGCGAAAGATATTTTCGAACACCACGATGGAGTCGTCCACTATACGCCCCAGCCCCAGGGCTAATCCGCCCATAGTGATGAGGTTGATCGTGTAATTGCTGAAATACATGACCACAAAGGTGGCGATGATAGAAAGCGGGATGGAGGTAAAGACGATCAAGGTGCTGCGAGCTTTGCGCAAGAATAAAAACAATACCACCATGGCCAGAAGGGATCCTTCCAGAATCATCCTCACCGTGCTTTGAATAGATTGCTGGATATACTGGGACTGGTCCATAACCACCGCAATATCCAGATCCATATTCAATTCCTGCTTTATCTTTTCCAGTTCCACTTTGACCGCTTCACAGGCCTTTACCGTGTTGGCGTC
>NZ_DIPG01000134.1:54993-56475 GCF_002426325.1 Syntrophomonas sp. UBA5494
TGCCTGATATCATCCAGGGATTCAAATTGCTGCAGGTTGCGCACATACATTTCCCGGCCGCCGCGCACCACTTTGCCTCCGGAAACATTGAAATTCTCCATCTGCAGAACCTGGGTCACCTGGGCCAGAGTCAGGCCATAATTCTCCAGCTTGACCGGATCTACATCAACATGCACTTCGCGGGGACTGCCCCCGGTAATGATTACGGAAGCCACCTCGGGAATCCTGGCCAGGCGGGGTTCTATCACATCCTCAGCTACCGCCTGCAGCTGGGTAAGGTCGGCGGCCCCGCTTATCCCTATCTGAATCACCGGCATCATGTTGGGGTCCATTTTAACCACCATTGGTTTGGTGGCGGTGTCGGGAAGGATCCCTTCTACAAACGTAATCTTCTCGCTGATTTCCTGGGCAGCGTTATCGACATTGATGCCCCAATCAAATTGCACGATGATAATCGAACTGCCTTCAGAGGATACTGAATCAACCTGTTTTATGCTGCCTACATTGGCTATGGCGCTTTCCAGAGGCTTGGTTACCTGGTTTTCCACTTCTTGCGGGCCGGCTCCGCTATATGAGCTCATAACCGCAACCACCGGGATCTCCATATCAGGATAAAGGTCTACGGACAAACGCGAATAGGTAAAGAATCCCAGGATCGCGACTACTACAACCAGAATAGCCATGGTTACCGGGCGTCGGATCGAAAAGTCTACCAGTTTCATACCTTTTCCTCCCCGGCAACCACCCTCACCAGGGTCCCGTCTGACACCAGGGTATTACCTTGGACGATAACCGGTGTTCCCACTTCCAGCCCCTCCATAATCTGGATGAGCCGATCACTGGAGATGCCGGTTTTTACCTCCAGGGGATGGGCCCGGTTCTCCGCATCCACGGTGTAGACCACGCTCTTATCCCCGCGGGCTATGACCGCTTCGATAGGCACACACAGGGTGTTTTCAGCCTGCTCGGTTGCCATTACCACCTCGGCGAACATGCCGGGGCGTATTTGCGGCTGAGCCTCATCCAGTGCCACCTGAACGGTGAAATTGCGTCTAACAACATCGGCCATCGGGTCCACGCTGACAACCGTGCCGGAAAATGGCTGGGCGCTTAAGGAAGATATGTATACATTGACTTTGCTTCCGGTCTGAATGAAGTTTATGTCTGCTTCACTGACCAGGACCTCCACCTGCAGCCGGGAAGTGTCGCTGACAACCGCAACCGGGCTTTGCGGGCTGGCGGTGTCACCCAGAGAAACCGCGATGCTTCCCACCATACCGCTGATGGGTGCGGTCAGATTGCAGTTGTTGAGTTGATCCTGAAGACTGAGCCGGGCGGCTTCAGCCGAGGCCACACTGGCTTCTACAGCCCCGGATTGCAGGGTTTCGTATTGCAGACGGGCCGCCTCCAGGGCGTTGTCCGCAATAGCGCCGGCTTGATGAAGTTGTTGCATGCGTTCATAGTTAAGACGGGCGTTTTCCA
>NZ_DIPG01000035.1:0-154 GCF_002426325.1 Syntrophomonas sp. UBA5494
TTTGACGACGGCAAACTGGAGGAGGCCCGCAAAGCCCTGGGAAGGCTTAAGACCACTCTGCTCCTGGCTGCGGAATTTATGGAAAACGGTGCCGCTGCTGGCCTGTTAGGCCCCCGGGAAGAGGAGTTCATCAAATCATTAGAGGCTCAGCAGG
>NZ_DIPG01000035.1:267-744 GCF_002426325.1 Syntrophomonas sp. UBA5494
CTACTTCATCGAAGCCATGGATGACGATTTCAACACCGCCAAGGCACTGGGGCATCTCTTCGAGATGTCGCACTCTATCAATAGCTGCGTGGCCGGGGCGGATAAAAACGATCCCGCCCATCAAGCCGCGGTACGGCAGGCCCATCAGCTTCTCTTTGAATTGGGAGACGTTTTGGGAATCTTTATCACCCCTCAAAACCAGGGCGGTGCAGTGGTAGAAGAGGTCCTGCAGGTGCTGGCCGGGCTGCGCAGCCAGGCCAGAGCCGAGAAGGATTATCAACTGGCTGATCAAATCCGTGATTTCTTTGCGCAGATAGAGGTCAGGGTGGAAGACACCCCGGACGGCAGCCGCTTCCGTTTCGAACAACCGCCCCGGCTCAAAACCCTGGTAGAGCAGCTGATCGCTTTGCGCGCTGCCTTTAAGCAGAATAAGGCCTTTGACAAAGCCGACTTAATTCGCAACAGGCTCCAGGAAGC
>NZ_DIPG01000035.1:905-2205 GCF_002426325.1 Syntrophomonas sp. UBA5494
GACAATATTCCGCGGTGGTTTTGGCCTTTGTCGGCGATGCGGTTTTCGAGCTTCTGGTAAGGTCCCGCCTGGTCGCGCACGGCCAGCGCAAAGTCAAGGAACTGCATCTGGATACGGTATCCCGGGTGAAGGCCGCCAGCCAGGCCAAAATGGTGCAGGGACTATCTTCCCAGCTCACCGAGGTGGAACAGGAAATTTTTCGCCGGGGCCGCAATGCCAAAACCAGCCCGCCGCGCAATGCCGATATTTCCGACTACCGGTTAAGCACCGGATTTGAGGCGGTCCTGGGATATCTCTATTTAAAAGGGGATATGGAGCGACTGCAGTATCTAGCCAACCTGGCCCTGGATAATGAAGACAAGCCCGTATAGCCGCCGGGGCAACGTGTACCGCCTCCGGACCTGCCCGTCACGGCTCAAAATTTAGGATTATTTTAAAGCGGAGAGGATAGATCAGGTTGATTATAATAAAACCACAGGTATTGGTCCCTGCGGACGCCTTCGACGGCCACATCGAGAAAAAGCTGGAAAGATACGCCCGGGTTTGTTATAAATCGGAGCAGCAAATGAACCCCGGGGGGGATCCTGATTTCCTCAGGCGTATTGTAAAAAGCGGGCATGAGTCCATTGTAGAGCATGAAAAAGTGACGGTCATGTTTGTAATCGACCGCGGGGTTTCCCATGAAATAGTGAGGCATCGGGTGGGAGCCGCCTATTCCCAGGAAAGCACCCGCTACTGTCGTTATAGCCACAGCAAATTTGGCAGCGAGATCACAGTTATCGAACCTTTTTTCTTTGCAGAAGATGAGTCCGCTAATCGATTGTGGTCTGAATCCTGTGCAGTAGCCGAAAAGAATTATATGGCTTTACTGGAGCTTGGCCGCAGCGCCCAGGAGGCCAGGTCGATTCTGCCCAATTCGCTCAAAACCGAAATCGTTGTGACTTACAACCTCCGCGAGTGGCGGCATTTTTTCCGCCTGCGCTGCGACAAAGCTGCACACCCACAAATGCGTCAGGTAGCTATACCGCTGCTGCTACATTTCAAAACCCACCTTCCGGTCTTATTTGATGATGTCCCCTATGATAAGGAATTCCCAGCCAGTCACTATGCAGCAATGATTACTACTGACGATTTGTTTCAACCTCTGATTCCAGAATAAAGATAGCTTAAAATTGTATTCGTTTATAAAAACGGCTGACGGAGAGACTCCGGGAGCCGTTTTTATGGTGATTTACAGCGGGTATGAGATTAAATAAGAATAAAAGATTGGGTAATTTGAAAAGATATCCTTAATTTATGG
>NZ_DIPG01000035.1:2296-2900 GCF_002426325.1 Syntrophomonas sp. UBA5494
ATATCTAATCAATTCGAGGAGCAAATAATTGCTATGCATGTATTCACCGCAATTATTTCTATCATTGCCGCCTGGCGTTGGGGAGACTGGAGGAATTGGAAAAAATACCATTCAACCATGCTGTTCGTAGTTGTGGGAAATTTAACCTATAATTTTATTTGTGCCAATCACTTCTTGTGGAGATTAATTCCAGAATTTTTTAGTAATCATACTATTGCAGAACTAGGCTATACTTTTATTGTTTTTCCAGCCAATGCATTACTATTCTTATCAAATTATCCCGATAATACCCTCAAAAAAACACTCTACTATATAAAATGGATATTTATCTATATTATTGTCGAATATCTTTTCTTAATAAATAATGGTATCATTCATGATTATGGCTGGAATATCTGGTGGTCTCTAGCTTTCATAAGTATAATGTTTCCTTTGCTCAGGCTTCACTACACCAAACCGTTGTTAGCTTACTTATTTGCAATAGCAATGGGTAGTTTTATCATTTTTTATTTTGATGTGCCTGTTGAGATCCCAATGGAGTTTAGAAAGTAAAAGATGCTTTGGTGGTGATCATGTGCGAAGAATAAGCATTATAATGGTTATT
>NZ_DIPG01000035.1:3097-3268 GCF_002426325.1 Syntrophomonas sp. UBA5494
TTATATGCAAAAGAACCCGCAAATTAAAATCAAAGTAATGGGCAGTGGCTCAGATTCTTTTCATATTTCAAATGAAGTTATTTATGGTCAGTCTAGAGAAATTAAACCGGAAGAAGAAAAATGGGCCAAGAAATATGGTCCTGTTCAACGAGAAAAATTTTGTTATGGAGC
>NZ_DIPG01000087.1:0-350 GCF_002426325.1 Syntrophomonas sp. UBA5494
AAAGCGGGCTGCGGATCGGCCAGTTCGTAGATCCCGGTGGAGGGATCGCAATAGGCGCCGTCGCCGTAAATGATTACCTCTACCTTTTAACAATCAACAATCAAGGGGACGGTTCTCCTGATTGGCTAACTCTATTTTCAAGCCCTATATACTTCATAATACGTCAGGCCGGTTATGCGAACGATTTGCCTTATACTTATACCTTCAATACTTTTGAGCCGCTTTATTATTGCTCTCCGTTCTATTTGCGGTATTTGATGTAAAGAAGGAATAGAACCTCCTGGCAATTGCTCGATTATCAATTGAAAGCTTTATCATCATGGAATTTTGTGTTCTTAGTATCTTCCAAG
>NZ_DIPG01000087.1:469-4094 GCF_002426325.1 Syntrophomonas sp. UBA5494
CACTGTTTTCAGCCTCAAACATTTGCATTTTTTCTCTTGCTTGTTCCTTTTGGCATGCAAATATGTCCAACGCCAAATATACCTGTGTCATATCTAAAACTTTAATATAGCGTACACCTTTAAGTCTTTATGTTCCCCTTTAACATACATTACTTTTCTACTTATACCTTCAAAAGACATACCTAACTTTTCCATAACACACTCTGAACCCTTGTTTTCTAAAAAACATCGCGCCTGAATACGAACTAAGTTCATACTTTCGAAACCAAAAGAAATGAGTGCCATTGCTGCTTCGGTAATTAACCCTTTGCCCCAGCATTCTTTAGATAGAACATATCCAATTTCAGCACTATTATGTTCTGGCTGCCACCAAACAAAGTGAACTGTTCCAATAAATTTACCATTTTCTTTAAGCTCAATCCCCCATGGAGCATCATATTTAGATAAAAACGTATTTATAAATTCCATTGTATCTGATAATGAGGAATGAGTATCCCAAGTTACATATCTCGTTACTTCTTCATTCGAAGCATATAAATACATATCTTCTGCATCATCTAATGTAATTTTTCTAAGGATGAGACGCTCCGTTTCTATTTTAGGTACATCAGCAAATTTTTCTAAAATACTCATTAATTCACCACTTTACAAAATATTATCGCCTGATAATAATTCTATCATTTTTTAAAATTTATTTATCAACAACAAACTTCAACAGAGCCAATTGTAAAGCAACAAGAGGGCAACAAGGAACATTCTTTTTGTTGGCTTTGGGCCCACCCTGTTAGCCCGTCAAAAAAGCCGTTCCTCGGTTGGATCGGGGAACGGCTTTTGTTGCTCTTAACTATTTTTTCTGCAGAAATCCTTTGATCAATATGCACGGGGTGCCCGCGTCGGCGGAGCCGCTGACCAAGTCCGCCAGGCTGGATAAGAGGTCCTCGGATTTCCTGGGGGTGGTGCCCTCGATCTCTAAGCTGCTGCGATCAAACTGCTCCCATAGAAGTTTGCTTCCGGCTTCCTTCGGCTTGTACCCGTAGGGTGATTCCACCTCACGATGCACAACCTTGCCCTTGGCTATAGCGTAACCAAACCAGGTATTGAGGAAATACGCGGAAATAGAAAGAAGGACTTCACAATGGTTGAATGATTCAAACTTCACTATCGGGAATTGATCAATCATGATAAATACCGGTCTCGCTTTTCTTTCGGGCTATCCTTGGCATAACATAGTTCCTTCTATATTCTTCCTGTTGTAAGAATACCATTATGTTCCAAGTCGATCAATAGAACCGTCCCCCTGATTGGTCGAACCGTCCCCCTGATTGGTCTAGTATCGTCCTCAGAACAATATCAAACTGAATTCACCAACCTGCGCCCTTCTGACGGGCCAGCGCCGATGAGACCAAAACCGTTCTTGATGGGCGGTTAAAATAATGAGCAATTACCGGTATCTGCTGCAAGGCAGGTGCTTTTTTTATGTATGTATGCATAAAGGGAAAGAAACAAGCCACCCTCCGAGCAGGCATCGGATGGGGCATCGTTCGGGCTGCGGCGGAATTCTCTCCCATGGAACCCGCTGCGAAACGTACACCGTCCAATCATACATCCCAGCAATTAGGCAGGTGTCATTGTGAAGATTAAAACCACGATCATATTTATTCTGATGACTCTTTTGCTGCTCCCTGCTGCCGGATGCAGCCGCAAGCCTCAGGATTTGCACACCGGGGCTCAGCAGAGCATTCCGCCGGAAACAGGGGTAAACAACGATATCACTGATCCCGTCCAACTGGAACAGCTCTGGCAGGAATACTTTTATGATTCCATTGCCACCGTAGGCAACACTCGGGAATTCAACTCCGCCCAGGAAATAGATCCGCTCAACGTGGCCCAATTCTGCTGGCTGAAATATGTTGAGGAACATGGCTGGGAAAGCCTGGAGCCGGCCGATGAGGATAGCAGCCTGAGGCTGTTTCCCCTGGATACGGCTCTCGAATATGCCCGTCGCTATTTCAATTTAACCAGCATGGATGTGTCTGCAATTGAACCGGACATCTATGACCCGCAAAGGCGCGCTTTCATGTTTAACCTTGGCGGAGAACGAGCCCGGCCTTCTTATCATGATCCCAATGCCTGGGGCTATTCCCTGGATCAGGTGGCTAAAAACAGCGACGGTTCCGTAACCTTCATACTGACCCGTTCCGTTTCGCCGCAAAAGGACCTGGTAGAGATGACGGAAACTTACACGTTGAAACAGCGTGAAGACGGAAGCCTTTACTTTGATAGCGGCAAGCGGGACTACGTGAACAATCATCTTGTCAGTTTGACCGGCGATTATCAGCGCTTTGACCAAATCATCGGTTTTGGCGAAAATCCGGATGCGCTTTCCATGCTGGGGGAGGTTGAAGGCAGCTTGATTCTGGCTTATGCGCCTTATGACAAAGGGCAAAACGCCGCTCTCATGCTGGTGGATCCTGAGACCATGACAGTGGAAAAGCGGCTTGAGATAAAAGGAAACTTTTCACCTGCCGATGTGAGTGCGGCAGGTGAAAGCATGATCATCCGCCTGAATGATAAGTTTATCGCCGTTGATAAAACCCTGCGGCATGCTGAGGATATCCCCCTGCCCGGCATCATCGCGGCGAAAATCAACCGGGAGCCGCAATACGATGGGCATGGACATCCGGATGTTTTCTTCGGGGGCTGGGACGTATCCGGCGACCGGAAAAGTTATGTTTATGCCGATGAAGTTGGCCTGAAGCTCTTGAATACGGTTGATAACAGCGAAAAACTGCTTGCCGAAACGGTAGCGCTTGCCGGCGGTGCGGTGCCGGAAAATTCTTTTCACCACAGCCCCCGTTTTGTGGCCGACGGGGAAAAGGTTGTCACCACCATGCTCGGCTATGAAGGCGCTACGGGTTATATGCTGTACGACCTGGCAAAGGGAACCGCACAAAATTACGGTATCGCTTCGCAGTTCTCTTCAACCGGCCTCATCCGCTATGACAGCGGGCTTCTGGAGATCAATAGCTATCTTCCTGATCCAGGCAGCCAAAGCGATGATTATAAAACCGTGTATCTGGATTTTAAAAGCGGGGAGCTTCAGGAAATTTCTCTTGAAGATACCGGTGATACCGGTCATATCAGCATTCCCGACCATTGTTATGTGGGGCCGAACCATGCCGCCTTCATCACCTTTAAACTGGACCAGACTGACAACACCAACAACATGTTCTATCTTCACCGGCTGAATCTGAAAACATGGTTGATCGAGGCTGAAATCATCTCCGTGAAGGCAGCCGATACACATATCCTGGGGGTTCTGGCTGACGGGCGGATTGTGTTCCGTTACAATCTGAATCCCAGTGAAAACGGGGTTTGTGTCACTGCAAAATAATCTTAAAAGCGTGCAGCGGCGTGAGCGGCAACTCCAATTCATGATTTTTCCCGTCATGTGTGCGCTCATCTCGGCTCAGCGGGCGGGGAACTAGGGGCCGGTTGGACGGTTGATGTAGATGCTGATGAATATACCCTGGATCGTTTTACTATTCACACTTATCCCGGGATAATGAGTGGCAGAAGCAGTCCGAGAGATGCCTTACATGGTAACTATAAAATCATTTACTGG
>NZ_DIPG01000087.1:4211-12682 GCF_002426325.1 Syntrophomonas sp. UBA5494
TATAAAATCATTTACTGGAAATCTCAAGACTAACATGCATTAGGATGGCATCGCAGGCTAAAAAACCTTCTCCGGGCTTCCACCTTAGCTCGCTAGCATGTCCCAGTTCAGCACATCCTGAATATCGAAGGGCATGTCAAAAAAGATGCAGCGATATGTCCCTCAAATTTTAGAAAAGCACCTCGCTGCATTCATTTTTTAATATTGCCGATTTATTAATTTCCGGATACGCAGCCCATGAAGTCTAAGATATTCACCCGGCAAAATGTTGTTTAACAAAATCAGGGGCTGAGGATGGCGTTAAGATTCCAATCAGTACGGTGCCGTTTTTAAGCTGAAAAAAGACTTTGTAAATAGCTCCTTTGGCGTATTCCTGGTAATTGTAAAAACACAGTTCAATTTTATCCGCTTCGGTTACCTTCAACTGACCGGGCTTTGCTTCGATCTTGTCAGCCTTCATGGTCCGGAATTCAGCCTCATTCACACCCTGAGGAGCGTATTCGATAATGGCATGGACAATATCTTCGCTGGGAAGCAGCCGGGCCTGGCTGTATAACCCTTTACTCTGCAGCCAGCCCTCCAATCCAAGATAAGACTTTTCCCAGGGCAGAGTTATGTTGTAATACTCGCTTTTCGGGGCCGCCTCCATGGCGCTGTCTGTGGCCTCCGGCCATATTCCCCCCTCAGTATCGATATTCTGTGTCTTGGGCAAGGTTATTTCGATATATCCCCAGGGGGGTCTGGCATCGCTCATTTCCTCGTAAGTTTGCATCTTAACATCATTTTGCAGGACGGCAATAGCTTCTTGAATCAGTTGGGGGTCTGTAATACTGACCCGCTTGTTTCCAAGCTGGCTCCTGATATCTACCAGCTTGGCGTCGACGGGGTTGACTCGGAGCACCTCAAATTTGTGGTTTTTGTATTCCAACGACTCATAAATAGGTTTCAGATGCTGCTTATAGAGTTCAGCATCAACGGCATAATATCGATAAAGCTTTTTACCGTCCTTAAATTGATAGGCCAGACAAATCCTTTCCTGCCTGGTGTCCGGGCTTATCAGGGGGGTTATCCCGGCCTCTTCCCGCTGAGCGATGATCTCCCGGTGCAGGTCCACTATATGGGCTATATTATCGCGGTTTACATAGATCGATATCAATCGAGGTGTTGATCGGGTTTCCGCATAGCTGCTATCCTCAGCGTACAGTAATGGATGAAAATAGTTATCCATATACACGTTTTCCAATTGATCGATTTGCGGCAGCCTTTTTTCATACCCGGTAAAATCTGAGTGAACCAACCCGAGAAGGGCGGCCGCTATTAGCGCATAAACCCCCAGGCCCTTAAAGCGCCGCCAGTCGAATATGTGCACCGACTTGTGAAACAGGATTTCAATCAGGATATAGCCCAGGGCGGCCCCCAGGAAATAGCCCCAATAGGTCCAGGCTATGCTTTGCTGGGTACGGTAGAAATAGCTGCCGGCCAGTAACATGGTGCAAAAGGTAACCGAGTACTTGAAGATGGGGCGCAATACCCCGAAGGTAATCGCTTCGCCCGCGGCTTCAATTTGGCGGTGCCGGTAAAGAAATCCGCCCATCAAATATAAACCGGCACTCATTAATAAGTACGCTATGATTTCAACGCTTTGCAGAGATGAAAGTGACAAAGGCAGTCTCAAGAGAGGTGTTAACTGCTCAAGTCCAATCATATAGAAATCGCCGGCAAAACCGTAAACATACATTTGAAGGTTATGAAGCACCAGCAGCGACAACCCGCTGGGCACCAGGAGCAGGATGTAGGTCAACAGTCCCTGCAGGGTAGAAAGGCCGGTGATCATTCCCACCGCCACTGCGCTTAAAAAGAAGAGCAGACTGGCTATTAAGGCAATCTTTAGCCAGTCGAGTATATCCTGGCCCTGCACGAAGTCAATCTTTAATCCGGCCACTACGCCCCATGTGACCAGGGCAGTTATCATTATCGGAATCAACAGGAACACCAGTCCCGCCAAGAGGTGGGTATTATACAGGGTTTCCCGCCGGATGGGAAGTGAGTGTTCCATATCGGCGGCTATACCGGTCTGTAAATAGCGGAATACCAGCAGTCCGGTGAGAACAGGAGCCATCAACAACAGGAACAATAACACCGGCGAGTGATCGAATTCAAAAACCCTTAAATAAGTAGCTGCGTTATAATGCGCTTTGATGATCTCCGGGCGGCTGTAAATCATCACCAGCTGCAAAGGCAAAGCGGCCAGCCAGGCTAAGAGGTATACCACTCCCGTCCAGCCGTAGCGTTTAAAATCATTATATAATACCCCTTTATTAATAAAGGATGTTGTGGATTTCATAACCGTTATCCCCCATTTCGTAAATGAATATCTCTTCCAGGGTGAGGGGCAGAACGTCCAGTACGGCGGGCTGATAAGCCTGCATCCGGTTCATGATCTGATCATAAGCGCCGCGTACGATCAGAATCATCACGCTGCCCCTTTGCTCATGATGAAGAGCCTCGGTCTCATCCAGCAGAGCCAGAGGGATTTCGCCGCTAAAGGCTATTTGAATCTTATGGATGTCAGCCTTTAAATCGTCCAAATCCTTCTGTATAAGCATTTGCCCATGGTGCAAGATGCCGATATGATCGCAGATATCCTCCAATTCGCGCAGGTTGTGCGAAGATATGATTACAGTCATGCCGCGCTCGGCCACATCTTGTATGATGAGGCGTTTCACATTTTGCCTCATCACCGGATCCAGTCCATCCAGAGGTTCATCCAATATCATCACCTCAGGCATCAGGCTTAAACCCATCCAGAAGGCTACCTGCCGCTGCATGCCCCGGGACAGGGTTTTGACCCGCCGGTTCAACTCGATATCAAAAACCTGAGCCAGCTGCTGAAAGCGCTGCTGACTCCAGCCCGCATATATACTGGCATAATAGTTGGCCATGTCCTGAATGGAATAATTGTGGAAAAAATACAGGGCATCCGGAATGAAAACCGTGCGTTCTTTTATAGCTTCATTTTCAAATACCGGCTGAGAATCTATCATTAAAAGCCCTGAATCAGGTTTATAAATGCCGGCCAGCAGTTTTAAGAGCGTGGTTTTTCCCGCTCCATTACAGCCCACCAGTCCGTAAATCGATCCTTTATGTACCGCCAGGCTGACATCATGCAAGGCTTCCAGACCGCCGAATTGTTTACTGACCCTTTCCACTTCAATCATCTATTTTCCCTCCCCCGGCTATAGATAGTGAATTTTGAATTGATCCGATGATTTCATCCTTGGATACTCCCAGATAAAGCATTTCTGATATAACCCTGGACAGCTGGGTCTTTAAACTGCTGATCCGCGCGGGATTATCAGTATATACCGCCGGCCTGACAAAGCTGCCCTTGCCGGGCAGCGAATATATGAAGCCGCGGTGCTCCAATTCCCGATAGGCTTTCTGAATGGTATTGGGATTTATGGTAAGTTCAGCCGACAAAACCCGTACCGAAGGCAGCTGCTGATCGGGCTTCAAGACATTGCTGATAATCAGCTCGATGATTTTTTCGACCAGTTGCTCATAAACCGGCTTGCGGCTGCGAAGATCCAATTCAAACATGAATTCCCTCCTCTCTACTGCACTGTGCTAATATACATAATACAGTTGATACAGATTGATGTAAAGCAAAAAGTATTCTCGCCCCTATCCGCCACTTCGCCTATTCTTAAAAGTTGTATTAATCACCGCGTATAGCTTCTTCATTAGTGACAACGGTTGATAATGGGGTGACGATTCTTTTGTCAACCGTCGCCGTTGTCAATCCCCTAGTAGTCACCCATTTGTCAAGTTAAAAACAGGTGTCAGGAAACTGCTGTAAATGCGTAGCAATGGTAAGATTAAGTAAAGGGAGGGTTTACTATGAAGGCTGGTCAAATCAAAACCATCAGCATATTGCTGACCATTTTGATGTTGACATCTGCTCTCAGCGGCTGCGGCCCCGGCAGCAAGAAGCTGCTTGAAGAAAAGTTCGGCCCCTCAGGGGTGGCTCAGGCAGCGGAGTTTGCACCATACCGCGAGGTAGAGGTGAAGGTCAGTCCACAGATAGCGCCCTATCGGGTCAATGCCGATCTCAGCAATATTGAAAACCGGGGGCGCTTCGAATTTTCACCTGAGGCTCAGGCACTCCTGGCCCAAAACGCCTTTGTGGTCTTGCCGCAAATGCAGCAGGAATTCTTCATGCTTTATGAATTCAACCGGTATGACGGCATACCCAACCTGATCACCACCGATGCCATGCTACATAACTACCACCTGTTTTTTGAACATTTGCTGAAAAGTGCCGAGGAGAATCAGCTCCGCAATGAGCTGCAGCAGCTCAACCAGGGTATGCTGGAGGCCTCGCAAAAGCAATATGAAGCCTTAAAAAACAGTCCCTGGGAAAATGCCGCCCGGCGCAATCTGGCCTTTTTCGCGGTGGGCAGTCGTCTTCTTGACCCCGGGGCAAAGATTCCCCAGGAAGTGATCAAGGAAGCTGAAGCTGAATTGCAGCTTATTCAAGAGCATAACCAGACCGCCATCTCCCCGTTGATGACTATAGGGTTATCGCCAGATCCCTTGGAATCCTTGAAGGAGGATTACACCCAGTACATACCCCGGGGGCATTACACCCACAGCGAAAATCTTAAATCCTATTTCCAAAACATGATGTGGTATGGCCGCATGACCTTCAGGTTAAAGAATGAAGACGAGACCAGATCGGCGGTCTTAATGACTTTGGCTTTGAAGAACGGCCTTAACCAGGCATCCTGGGATAAGATCTACCAGACCACCAGCTTTTTCGTGGGCGAAAGCGATGATCCCGGCTGCATAGCCTATTCTAATTTGTTGGAACAGGTTTATGGCGTGGAAAGCAGTCTCAACACTTTGATAAGCGATAACGAGAAATGGCAGCAATTCCTATCTAGGGCCAAAGAGCTGCAGGGGCCGGCTATCAACTCCATCCCCATCTTCGATGCCAGCATTCAGCCTGACCGGGAGCAGGAAATAAAGGGTTTTCGTTTCATGGGTCAGCGCTATACCATAGATGCTGACATATTTCAGCGCTTGGTATATCGAGAAGTGGGAGAAAACCAGCAGGGGGAACGCCGCCTGTTGCCCAGGGGTCTGGATATCCCCGCTGCCATGGGATCGGAAGAGGCCTACCGCATACTGGAGGATGAGGGGCAGACCCAGTATCAGAACTATCCCCAGAATATGACTCGATTAAGACAGCACATTTCAGGGCTGGACCCTGCGGTGTGGCACCACAACCTTTATTGGAGCTGGATAAAGACTTTGAAACCTCTGACGCTGGAAAAGCCTCAGGGCTACCCCAGCTTTATGCTGGGTAAGGCCTGGGCCCGCAAAAGTTTAAATACTTTCCTGGGCAGCTGGACCGAATTGAAGCATGACACCATCCTCTATGCCAAACAGGTTTACGCGGAAATGGGCGGCGGTTTCGGAGATGAGATCGATGACCGCGGCTATGTTGAGCCTGACCCGCATTGCTACGCCAATCTGGCTTCTCTGTCCGCGATGACCCGGGAAGGGCTGCAGGCCAGGGGGTTGATTGCAGAGCGGGATGCGCAAAGCCTGCAATTGATGGAGACTCTGGCCTTGAACCTGAAGACCATATCTGAAAAAGAGCTGCAAAATCAGGCCCTGACTGATGAAGAATATGAACTTATCCGCAGCTTCGGCGGCCAGCTGGAGCACTTTTGGATGGAAACCCTGCGGGATCAGGAGGGGGGACGTTCTGCGCTGCTTAACAACAACCCCGCCATGCTGGTGGCTGACGTAGCCACCGCCCCGCCGGATTTGGTGCTGGAGGAAGGCAATGGCTATATACACTCTATCTATGCAGTGGTTCCGGTGGAAGGCAAGCTGCGCATCGTGAAAGGCGGGGTTTACAGCCATTATGAATTCTCCTGGCCGGCATCGGATCGCCTGACCGATGAAAAATGGAGAGGGATGCTGGAAAACAAACAAACCCCGCCGGCTCCGGAATGGACCCGGGCTTTTGCCGCAGACGGATCGTGCCGCATCATTATGCCCTGGGAAAATGAGCCGTGAGAAGCATAAAGGTGGCCGCCTTGTTCTTGCTATGTTTTGTTTTGGGTTTTATCGGGGGGCGAGTGGCGGCGGCAAGCCAAGAAAATGTGATGATATCAAGAGATACTGATGGTAACGAAATGGTGGAAAGCTATCAGCTAACAAATAATCAGGTTAGAGTCTGGGAAGGCCAGCAGATGATTTGGGAATCGCCTGCAGAGTGGAGAATAGAGCAGTTCCTCCTGGCTGACGCCGATAATGATGGCCGGGAGGAGCTATTGATGCTCTTGTGGAAATACGGCAGCTATGGGGATGTTGAACCATTCTGGTTGGAGCAGGAAGACCAGACTTATAGCTGCCACCTTTTCATGTATCGCCTGCAGTCGGGGCGAATGAGAGCCGTGTGGTGTTCTTCCGCCCTTGATCCTCCCCTGCAGTCGATTGGCGTCAACACCGGCCCCGACCACACCTTATCCCTTGTAGCCAGGGAAAAATCCGGATGGCCTCTCTATAATCCCCGCAGCAGCTGGCAATGGCAGGACTGGGGCTTCACCCGGATAGACAGTTGATATTGATGACAAAAAAGCCGTCCCCATTTGTCACCTCAGCGGACTTTCACCGCCCGGCTGTCGCCCCTGCCGGGTACAAAACCAGTCGAGTATGGTGCTTGCAGCAAGCTACTGCTGCAAGCACATATTTCCATTTTCACCTTGTATGTTAAAAGCCTCATGGGCAACTCTAAACCCACGATATGAACCTCCTTATACTAGGGATAACCGCAAATTCTTATATCCGCTCTGCGATCCCCAACCAGGTTTCTTTAGTCAAAAAGCTTTCTTCGACTTGCCCTTCCAGCTCTAAAAACCGTTTATAGGGGACGCTGAATGAGAGGATATCTTTGTTTATATATTTTCGGGCCGAAGGATCAGTCAATCCTATAACACACTTTTGACTTCCAGCTTCCGCTTGTTCCAGTGCGTATAAAACTGATTGCTGGCAGCCGGCTCCAAAGTCGATTTTAACATTGTCCTGGGTGGATGTATCGTAATTGGCAAACCACATCAGAGCGGAAAGTTGATCGGCATTGGCAAGGAATATGATTATTTCCGGCATTTTCCCTTCAGCTAGTTCGGCTATGGGCTTGAAAACAACATAGGTCTTGGTGGAAACCTGCGGTAAACCGGTTATGAATTGGGCAGCCAACTGGGGATTCTTCTTGTAGAACTCCCCTTCCCTGCCTCCGGCACCTCCAGTTGATAGGAAATATTCAATAAAACCCATTTCGAAACGCTTAAAACCCAATCCCACTTTGCCGCCCAGGCAAGTGGTGGTCTTTTCGTCAAATACTGCCGTGCGGCCATTGGCCGCAGCATTTAGCATTGAAATAACGCAGCCCCGTTTGCCTTCTTTAAACTGCATAGCCCCTTCAGGTTTGATATCCGAACGGAAAATAGCCACTGGTTGATTTTTCAGTTTTATGGCATGGGCAATCTTGCTTTTCATATGAACCTCCACCTCGCCGCAAAAGCAGCGATACATAATGGTTTGATCCCTCCGTTAGGGAAGCATGCTTCCCCCAGGCTAGCCATCAATTGGGGGTGCAAATATACCAGGCGGCTGTAGGAGCCATATTTTGCACTACCACATCCCTGAATACAGTCGACATCTCCTCTTCGGCACAGTGGATGAAGTTGTAGTAGTCGCTTCCTTCCAGCCTTTCCGCAATATCAACAATAAAGGCCCGTTTGTCGTTGTAATCGTGGAGAATTACCCTGTGTCTGGCCAGCCGGCTCATTTCCCGATATAGTTTTATTCTCTCCGCTTTTGGCATCCCATGGGCGGTATATGATGAAATGGCGATATCGAAACTCTTATCGGAAAAAGGGAGGATCTGATGGGCGTCGGCTTGCACTAGTTGAACGCCGGTCGAGGACAGTTTTTTCGCGGCTACGGCCAACATCCTGGCGGCGCTATCCACCCCCGTGACTTTTAATCCTTGGGAATGCAACACAGAACAAAGTGCCCCGGTGCCGCAGCCCACATCAATCACTGATTCATACCGGGAAAGATCGCAAAGGGGTTTGGCCTTTTCCAGGACCTTCCGATAATATCTGGTTTGATATGTGAAGAACCAGCCATAAACGCCGGCTAGGGTATTGAATTTATTTTCGTCCATTGGCATGGCTGTGATTATCCTTTCAGCGATCTTGCCCCAATCCGGCCCGGGGACCCGTAGGCTAACAAGAGGTGCCGTCGGCGTTGTTATTCACTGTAATCACTAAGAATCAATCATCATCCCCAACAAAGGCACTACCTTGTATTCAGTGGCGCGGTTTAATAGGGTAACTTATTGAACCATACCCCAAACCGATACGGAATGCAATAAACAAGGCACTTCA